>NZ_MKVC01000032.1:5000-87305 GCF_001899125.1 Dysgonomonas sp. 37-18
TACTTCAAAGGTGAAGGCTTTTTTGCCGGACGACAACCTGTATTGCAAGAGATGTACATGGGAGAAGATAGTTGGCCACATTTCCGCACTGGAACAGTGGGTAAAGCAGAGCAAGCTATGCCATATCTCGGAACTGTGCAGATGGGAGGTGCTGATTTTGAAGATAGATTCGAAGGTAGTACGTTGAAAATAGATTGGACTTGGAACTTTCCTTATTCAGATATAAAGACTGAATTTCGGAATGGAAAACTTCTGCTTAGTGGCACTCCAAAACAAGGGAATGATTGGGGAACAGCATTATGCCTACGTCCGCAAACACCTTATTATACTTATGAAACATTGGTGAATAATAGCAATAAGAGTATAAAAGGGCTTACCATGTATGGAGATGATAAGAATCTCATAGTATGGGGTGTATCGGATGGAAAGTTAGAGTTGAAATCAATAAAAGATGGTCAGCAATCGTTGATCTATAATTCAACAATATCACAGAAGTTTGTCTATCTCAGAGCTCAGGTAGAGAAAGGTTGTTATATGACTTTCTTTTGGAGTAAGGATGGGAAAAACTGGACGAAGATAAATGAGACTCCTATCCAAGCCGATTATTTAACCCGATGGGATAGAGTTGCCCGTCCCGGAATAATACAGATCGGAGACACTTCTCAGCCTGCTGAATTCTCTTACTTTAAGATGACGAATATAAAATAATAAAGAAACTGCCTTAAGAATTCACTTCCTAAGGCAGTTTCTTTTATGTGATTATCAAATAGTTTGCTTGCCTACCTGAACACTTACCTTTTTACTCTTGTCTTTTCCCCAAAGCAATGTTAGCTCGAAAGCAACGTTCGAATCAATCGTAACCGATGGTGTTTCATCAGCCGAATTACGCTTATTAACTTTAAACGAAACCAAGCCGTCGGGGCCGTATGGATAGCGCTCTATCCCGTGTGCTTCGGTCTGAGTAATATCCCATATTACAGAATGATTGGCATAGTCGGAACGGATACCTAAGATATACTCTATAAATACCGCAATAGGAGGAAGACCTGTCCAACCCACAAAGTCTTTGCGAGCCATAAATCCCGGTTCTGCAGCTTCCGGAGCGTAATATTCCCAGAATGTTCCTGTGTTCTTGTATACTTCAAAAACGTTACTGTAATGGTTCTTGGCTATCTCCTTCGCTTGTTTTGTGTATCCTTTCTTATCAAGTCCCGTGATGACCATATAGTTTGTTCCCGGCCAAACACCACCTTGCCAGTAGCGTCCTCTCGGGTTATATTTCGGATTGTCGGCCGAAAGAGACGGAACTCTGTGCGGACGGTTGAATGTTTTAGGATCGTCCAAATGCTTCACCATTCTCTCTAGTTGCTTAGCATCCAATACATCGGTATGCAATGCCCAGAATGCAGGCATCCCCATCGTTGTACTCAGACTACCATCAGCATACTGATCGTACAAGAATCCTGTTTTTTCGTCCCAAAGATTGTCGTGTACATATTTGGTAAGCATTTTTATCTCGTCCTCAAATTCTTCGATCTCTTGCCAGCGTTCCAGATAGAAACCTATTTCGAGCAATACATTTGCCATCAATATTTGTTGCAGGCATGCATCCAGCCATACCATGTGTCCGTTACTATATATCATATTATACTGAGGCTGTACACGTGGCATGTTGTCCATACCTGTTCCCCAACCGCTCGACCAGTATGTTCCATTAGGCCATGTACGGTTTAGTTTCAGCCATTTGTAATATGCACATAGTGCCGGGAATATCTTTTCTAAGCGTTCGTTATCGCCATACTGCTTGTAGTATAACATCTCACTCCATGGCAGAAGGTTAGGTCCGGTGCTTGTCGGGTCGTAACGCTCGAAGCAATCTGCTCCATCGGCTTTGATTTCGCGGCAAATGAATCCATCGGGATGCTGTTTGGCGTAGAAGTTATCCAATGTATGTTGGAATGGGAAAAAGCGGTATCCGTAGCGGGCAAACATCATCATAAAAGATGAATCCCACATAAAGATATTTCCGTTATAAGCTGTATCCAGATAACTGGAAACAAAGCCCGAACCTTTTTGTGGTTGACGGATATTGCTGATCGCTATTTGCCATGCTTTCCAGTACATCTCTATCTCTTTCGCATGTCCTTCCCAAATAGGACTGGGCAATATATTCTTAGCCTCCTCGAAGCTTTTAGGAATTACTTCCTCGGGTTTTGCTATACGGTATTCATTCTCCGTAACCAACGCTTCCTTTACATACGTATTTTTGTATGGCAGGTTGTATTTTGGCGGTACCTCTTCATTTTCTTGAGAGAAGAGGTTGAATGTTACGATACAGTTTAGAATAATTAAACTAACAAGTCTTTTCATCTTAGGGTATTATAATCGATTTTTATTGTTACTTTTTACAAATATACTGTTTTTATATAAGCCTTATAACCTGTGTGATATAAATAAAAGGTGACAAAAGTGACACTTTTTATTCTGTTTTTTATCTGTCACCTTTTTCTGTTTTTTATCAAGCTCAACGAAGAGAAGTATCATCTCCGCTAGGATACAAGAAAAAACACTAGACAGCGTCCTTATATAGATAAACTATTTTGCAATATACAACATATTATCAGGAATAATATCTTCTCTGATACTGCGGCTCGAAAGACCTACTTCGAGGAATTCTCCCATATAGTTTTCGAAATACAATAACTTCAATTCGTGATATCCGGCTTCGAGAGCAATCTTTCCTTCGGCACGTTTCAGGCTGTGAGAGCCATCGTTGTCAACAACGGTTTGGCCGTCAATGAATAACTTCGAACCATCGTCGGAGAAAGTATAAAATTGATAAACGCCCTTTTCGGGTATTTTGATATATGTTTTGAATACAAATGCCATAGAATCTTTAGCTGTAGCAGAGGCAATCGAAAAATTGTTCATCGTACCTTCTTTTACAAGTTTAGCAGAAGCGATCATATCTGTATGGGTCAGTTTAAAATCGGCTTCGTAATACTTGTACTCTACTCCTTGTTGTTTTACCTGAATATTTTTTGCAGGCAAATACTCCGTTGCTTGTTCGTCGGCAGAAGACAAGCCTGAAGGATAATAATATTCAAACTCGATACCTTTCGGTGTGCGTATCCATGTATCGAACTGGTTTTTGCCTTCATACATTTTGATAATGCGTCCGCCTCTCTCTAATTTACCGTAAGCGTCTACACCTGTTGTCCGTCCGAATGCGAGAGCTATTCCCTGATCGATACCTATATAGTCGTTATCGTGGTCGTGCCCTACAAACACTCCCATTACGTCTTTCTTCTCTACCATCGAGCAAAACATTCCTGAATTTATTTCCGGAGAGGCAACCTCTTCTTCTTTATTGCCGATGGTTTTTTCTTTTCCAACCACGTTGTTATACTCCAGTATAGGAATATGGAAGAATGCAAGAGCAGGAAGCGGTGTTCCGCCATTTTGTGCTGTATATTTATCACTGGTTTTTCTGTACCAGTCTATCTGATCGAAGTGTATCCAGTCGTAATGACCGTACTTGTGTGCAGATGGTTTGTTGTGCGAGTCGATGCAATACAATACAGCCACAGTCTTAGCTCCTTTTGATGCCTTAACTTCTAACGGATAGTTTCCCGATCCCGATAGCTCCGGTCCTTTTTCTCCGATAAAGTAAGGGTAGTTTGCGATAAGATCAAAAACCTCATCACGGGTAAGCCCTGCTTCTTCATCGTGATTTCCCAAGGTGACAGCCCATGGTGTTTTAGCCTCTTCAAATATTTTGCCAATAGATCTCCATCCTTCTTTGGCAGGCATATCGGTTACTACGTCACCCGTAAGGATAGCGATATCCGGCTTTTCGGTTGCCAAAACATGTTTGATCACATCAACAGTCTTGCTGCAATTAGGAGAGTTGTTGCTCCAATGCAGGTCTGTAAATTGGGCGATCTTGAAATAACCGTCCTTATTGAATTTCAATTGTATATTATTCTTTTGTGCAAATAACGTAATTGCGCAAAAGAGAGTTACGAGTATTAGTGTATGTTTTTTCATGGTCTTTATCTGTATTCTCTCTGTCATACCGAGTGTAACGAAGTATCTCGCTTTCTTTTTATAGAAATGTTCAGCTTTGGGATGCTTCGTGCCTCAGCATGGCAGAGATGGTATAATCATTTTTTACAATCCTAATAATTTTTTCATCTTATGAAAAATCTGAGTATTCTTATACACTCCTATGAATTCGGACGAGCCCGGCCCGTAAGAAAAGACAGGCAGCATAAGCGGAGTGTGGTCGTCGGTCATATAGCGGGCAGTGAGATGTCCGTTGGCAACATTTCCGTCCACCAATGTAAGACCTCCTGTTTCGTGGTCGCCTGTTACTACAACCAATGTTTCTCCATTACTATCTGCAAACTCAAGGGCTGCTTTCACCGCCAAGTCGAAGCTTAATGTTTCCATTACAGAGCCCGGAAAAGAATTGGCATGTCCGGCATAATCTATTTTTGCACCTTCTACCATCAGGAAAAACCCTTTGTCATTTGTTGTCGATAGTTTTTTTATAGCCTGATTTGTGGCGTCGGCAAGCATTGTCAGCGTTTCTTCAGATGCAGCCAGATCCATTCGTTCGTCAATACAAATAACCTTCTTGTTATCAGTATTGATGTCGTCAATAGATGTACTGATTCTATACTGTTTCTTCAATTCACTTAAAATATCCTTGCCATCGTTCCGACGTGTGAAAACAGACATACCGGCACCGTTCAGAAGGGTTAGTTTTCCATCGAGCAAATACGAAGTTATCTCGTCAGAGTTATCTCTTTCTACCGAGTGTCCGTAAAAAGCGGCAGGGGTAGCATCGGCAACATTACCCAGCGTTACAACCCCGCAAGCATATCCCGCAGCATGCATTACATCTGCCATCGATGGGTATGCTACTCCATCTTCACTCATGCTGATATGGCGGTTGTTGTGGAGTTCGCCTGTTGCTAATGCGCTGCCTCCTGCCGCAGAATCGGTTGTATAGGAATCTTTGGCACTGGTGTTTTGCAATCCTACATATTTCATGTTGAAAATTGTAAGCCCGTTTCCGTTTTTGTAATTGGCATTATTTACTGCAGCTCCTGCCTGTAGTTGAGCAAGTCCTGTACCGTCACCAATAAGGAATATGATATTCTTGATAGGCTTGTTGCTTCCATCATTCTTGTAAGTAGGGGTATATACGTTGATACCTTTCGATAGTTGCAGAAGCTTGTTGTTAAAACCTTGAAATCCGACTGTTGTTCTATCCAGCCTTTTGGCACGTGCTACATCATCGGTTATATCTTCATTCTTCCCTATTTGGTAGTTCTTATTGTCGAAATGCGAGAAATAATCGGCACAGGCTTCAGGGCGGTCGGTATTAATGTAATCTATGCCTAGATTGTGGAACGTATTCCATGCGGTAACGCCATCGGGTGTTCCCCAAAAACGGATAGGCTTGCCCAATGCGTGTACTTCATTGATCACTTTTACGACTTTCTCCAACTCGGCTTTTTTAATAGATCCTTTACCGTTCCATACCGAATAGTCGGCAAAAGAAAGGCTTATCATTGCTATTCTTTTCAGCTGTTCGGGCGTATAGTCTGTTTTATATCCATCGAATGAAATAAATGATGGATATTTAGAATAATCTTTCTCGGCAGGACGATTCCCCGATATAACAACCTTTACGGCATAAGGGTTAACCGTAGCGTCGAAAACCTGAGGATAGGCTTTCAGTTTGGATACTAATATATCCAAAGTCGGATTTGCCGGAGTTTTCAGATCTACCAAAAGAATAAGCGTTTTATCTGAGTTTTTCCAAGGTCTCCCGCCATTTTGTTTAAATAGATTGACCAATGGGGTGATGTATGCCTCGTCTATAGTCGGGGCATTGGCTACGTCCTTCAGGTCGTGTGCCACCTTCAACTCATTGGCTTTCCCTGTGGTGTAAATATCAGCCTCTATAGATGCTACTTGCTGCGCATAAGCCTGATAGAACGGAACTCTTTGCTCATAATCGTTATGAGAGTGAATGAGTATCCGTTGTTGTGCATTGATAGATATACTTATCAACCCCGTCAAGAAGACTAATAAATATATTTTGTTTAAAATATGTCTCATGATTAAAAACCTTTTTTGATTGTTGTTGACTATACTTCGTTACACGCAGGATAGCACAAATTCTATAATTATTTTATTTCTATTTGAGCAACTACGACAGAATGGTCTGAAATAAATGTATCGTCCAATTTTTCAGGGAGTACACTGTGTTTAGCTACCTTGATGCCTTTGCTTACAAAAACATAATCGATAAACTCACGTCTTTCCATAGGGACTCTTCCAAATCCGTGGAATGTCCAGTCTGTACCGCTTTTCTCTACTGCAATATCTTTCGAATGAATAAGATGTTCAGGACTATTCACATCCGTAACGTGTTTGATTACATCCGATTCGGGTGTCGCATTAAAGTCTCCCGTCATAATGATAGGCAAACCGTTAGCAAGAGCATTCGCTCTGCTTAGCAATAAAGTTACACCTTCCTGACGCGCTATTTTACCCACATGATCGAGGTGTGTATTGATAAAGAAAAGTTGTTTTTTGCTGCTTATATCCTCCAGTATAGCCCATGTAGCTATGCGCTCACAAGCTCCATCCCAACCTTTAGACCCCGCCACTTCGGGTGTTTCGCTCAGCCAGAAGTAACCGGATTTTATTTCCTTGAATCTATCCTTCTTATATAATATAGCACTGTATTCTCCCTTTTCGATACCGTCTTCACGACCTACTCCTATCGCATTATATTCGGGTAGGCGAGATTTTAAGTCGTTCAGCTGGTTTACAAGTACCTCTTGTGTTCCAACGATGTCTGCATTCTGATTCTTTATCGTCTTTGCCGCAACATCTTTCCTGTACTGCCAGTTGTTCAGGCTGTCGTCAGGATTATCGTAACGAATGTTGAAGCTCATTACATTGAGGTCTACCGGCTTGCTATTACATGAAGTCAATAGTACGATTACAGCAAGAAAATAAAATAACTTTTTCATCTTATCAAGGTTTTTTATTTTATGAATAAATTAGATGCTGGTATATTCTCAAACTTCTCGGATGTTGGTTTTTTCCAACCCCAACTCAGGTGTTCTCCTTCGTAATCCTCAAAGTATTGGAGCTTGTATGTGTGGTGGCCTTTTTTCAGGGCAATTCGGCCGGTGGCGGATATGGCTGCATGCGAACCATCGTTGTCAACTATCTTTATATTATCAAGATACAAGACACTGCCGTCGTCGGAGGTAGTCATGAATTCATAGACGCCATCTTCTGGTACAAAGATAATACCTGTGAATATAAATGCAAAATGATCTGCTTGTTTTGCTCCGTTTATTGATGGTTCGGTTATTATTCCTTTCTCTACGAGAGGCGCCTTCTGTATCTGGTCTACAGCACTGAAGTATCCTTCGTAATAATGAAAGTTTGTACCATTCTCTTTGGCCAAGGCTGCTACAGGGTTCTTAAATACAGCTTTTGTGGCTTGAATCGTAAATATACGGCTCGGGATAAATCCATCTTTATATGCACGAGCTTTGATCGTTGTAGTTGCTGCTATTTCTATTGGCTCGGAATAGAGTGCTGATTCTTCGGTTGGCTCTTTCCCGTCGAGGGTGTAATAAATTTTCACATCTTTTGTCGCCGAATGCAAATCGACAGTTGTATTGTCAATGAAGAGATCCAGATCTTTTGTTGTATATGGTATCGAAACAATCTTTCCTGTGGTCATCGAATGCGGATAGTCAGATTCTGCTATGCCTCTGGACTTGTTTGGGGTGGATGACAAGTTGAAATCGAGTACCCCTCCTTGCATTAGTTCTTGGTAGGTAATGTAATTAGCAGCTATCTCCTTTCCGTTGAGAGAAACCTTGTTGATATACACATTCTTTTCAGGGTGATTAGCCTTGATAGTCAATGTTTTTCCGTTCGCTAATTTAATTGTTGCTTTTTCAAACAGCGGAGTTGTCAACGAAAATTCATTCGAGCCCGGGCATACAGGATAAATACCTATACTGCTAAGGATATACCAAGCAGACATCTGTCCGCAATCTTCGTTGCCACTGATTCCCTCAGGGGTTGGCTGATACATCTCCGATAGTATGCGGCGGGTCATAGCCTGCGTTTTCCACGGCTGACCAACATAATTGTATAGGTATGCCATATGATGGCTCGGCTCGTTGCCGTGCGCATATTGCCCTATGAGTCCTGTGATATCAGACATGTGTCCGTCAACTTTTGACTCCACCACAAAGAGGCTATCCAGCTGCGAGGTGAATTCATCTTTCCCCCCGAAGAGCTGTATAAGACCATTTACATCATGCGGTACAAAGAATCGGTATTGCCATGCAGTAGCTTCTGTATATGCACGTCCCGGTTCAAAAGGATTGAAAGGACTGTCCCAATTTCCGTCCATACGCTTACCTCTAAAAAATTTGGTATGTCCGTCAAATACATTGATGTATGATAGTGCTCTTTCCGTATATACTTTATAATCATCCTCTTTCCCTAACTCTTTTGCCATTTGCGCAATACACCAATCGTCGTATGCATATTCGAGAAGGCATGACACTGACTCTCGTTTTATGTTTGAAGGTATAAATCCGTATTTGATATAATAGTCAGAACCTTTTTTGTTTTTGTCGGACGAAACCTTCATGGCTTCATAAGCCTTAGCAATATCAAAACCTCGTATTCCTTTCATGTAAGCATCAGCAATTACCGATACCGAGTGATAGCCGATCATAGTGTTTGTTTCTCCGGCAGATAGCGGCCAGATAGGAAGCTCGCCCGAGGCATCATACATATCGAGGTAAGAGTTGATAATATTATTTACGAGTGTAGTATCTGTTAATGTAATGAGAGGATTCCATGCGCGGAATGTATCCCAAATGGAAAATGTAGAGTAATATTTCTCTCCTTCGGGCAATATACCAACCTTCATATCATGGCGGCGAAACTGTCCGTTTACGTCGCTCATTATATTGGGCACTACCTTTGAATGGTATATGGCGGTATAGAAGTTTCTTAAATCATGTTCGCTTCCGCCTTCTACAACGATTTCCGATAATGCTTCAGACCAAAGGTTGCGGGCTTGATTGTGTACTACATCAAAGTCGAAATCTTCTACATCGTGGCTCAGGTTTTTTCGTGCATTCTCTTCACTTACAACCGAGAATGCAACCTTGGCTATAATAGGTGTACCGTCCGAAGAACCAAATTTGAGTACGGCTTGCTGATTATTCGTTTTAGGTTTGGTATCCTTGTCCAGAATGACACCATCGTTAACTAAGTCGAAAGACTGAATATCTTTTGAAAACTGAGCAACGAAGAACACATACTGATTGGTTACCCATCCCTGAGTTCTTCTCATTCCCGACACTTCATTGTCTGCCGATTGCCTGATAACAAGCGAGTCGATAACTTCTTCGGCCAACACATGCGCCATGTCTATAATTATGGCTTGGTTTTTATCTTTTTCGAAGGTGTATCGGTGTACACCTGTATATGTTGTAGCTGTCAGTTCAGCTTTAATTCCTTCTTCTTTGAAATCAACCGAATAATATCCGGGTGAGGCTTTTTCGTCTTGATGCGAAAAGGCAAGAGGCTCGAAAATATAACCTTTCGATACCGGTTTTATGTCTTTGGTGGTAGGGTGGAAAAGCACGTCGCCCAGATCGGCACAGCCTGTTCCACTAAGGTGTGTGTGCGAAAATCCTAAAATAGAAGAATCGCTATAATGATAGCCCGAACATGCATCCCAGTCTCCTGTACGGGTGTCGGGGCTCAACTGTATTGCTCCATACGGAGTGGTAGCTCCGGGATATGTGTGTCCATGAAAACCTGTTCCGATAAATGGGTCTACATAGTCGATAGGGTTTTTAGGTAGATTTGTACAGCTAATTAAAAATCCAATAATAAAGGTTGATACGAGTATTTTCTTCATTAAGTTTTATATATTAATTACAATTGCCTCAATTTATCATTAAGAAGGAACTATCCAAAATGTATTTTCTACTTCTGCGACAGTTCCTTCTCTATGACAATATCAAATTTCTGTTTTATTTAAAGTTCGAATATCCATCATTCGGGTTATTAACCAATAAATAATCAGTGTTTTCTATCTCACGTTGCGGAATCGGGAAGTGTGCATCTTTAGCTGGATCGAAAGTTCTAGGACCTCTTGGATCGCTTGCGGTTGTTGCAGCAGCATATACTTCTTTTGCTAATCCCCAACGAACAAGGTCGTAATGACGTTCGTCTTCATAAGCTAACTCACAACGGCGTTCTTTAACCAAATCATTGAATGTAGGAGCGGATATTGCTTTTGAATTGTCTCCGCCAAAAGCTCTTACTCTAACTTCGTTGAATGAGGCCGCAGCCGCAGCCACACCTTTAGTGCGATCGTTCGGACCTCCTCCGGCTAAGAATATTTCGGCTTCGGCATGGATAAGCAATACATCAGCATAGCGTAAAAGAGGTACATCTGCACCGGTTTCCCAGTTCCAGCCTGTAAGATCATTATATGCAGCAGAATATTTTGTTCCCATATATCCTGTACTCATGTCCTTAATAAGGGCACTGGTAAGCGTTGTTTGTTTACCTAAGAAGAAAACATCATCACCCGCACCTTTAAGCGTTACCAGACGGCGAAGGTCTCCGCTTGAGGTCAGGTTTGGTTTTTCGAATGCATCGAACAAGCTTTTGGTAGGAGCAAAGTAATACCATCCTGTACCACCCGAAAGAGTTCCCGAAAGAAGGATAACAGATGTTACTGTTCCTTGGTTTCTCACCGGCTTGTTAGTAAGATTGAAAAGTACTTCTTCATGCTTTTCTCCGGCTGGAGAGAACAAGTGCGCATAACCGTTATTATTTGTCTTGTCTAAAGAATACTTGCCCGAGTTGATTACTTTTTCTGCGGCAGCTTTAGCTTCGTTATATTTACCCCAATGTGCATATACTTTTGCAAGAAGCCCGTAAGCAGCACCTAGTTGTGGACGACCTTCAGCACCTTTGTCTCTGGTCCAAAGACTTTGTTTCTCGAAATGAGAAATGGCTGTTTTCAAATAACCTTCGATGCGTGTATATGTCTCGATTTTTGTTTCGCGCGGCTTGTTTATTTCCTGAGGTTTGTTATAATCATAGAATGGCAATCCTCCATATCTTTTTGCTAAATGGAAATAAGCAAAAGCACAAAGGAAATTAGCTTCACCAAGAATAATATCTTTGTTTTTGTCAGACATTTCAATGTTAGGCGCATATTTCATTACGTCATTTGAGCGTCTGATTACTTTATACATTATTTTCCAGTTCGAAAACTGTCCGCTTGATGCATTTGTTGTTGTTCTGAATTCGGTGAGGGCTTCATCGTCGCCTTTACTACGATTGATTACCATATCGTCGCTGGCAGCACCTACCCACCAGTGTCCGCGCCCGAAACCTTCTTCTTCATAAAAAGGGGCATAGGCAGCATCTAACCCTAATTGAGCATCGGCTTCTGTATTCCAAAAGTTTGAAAGCCCGTAAGGTTCCCTATCTAAATCACACGATGTGATAAAAATGAATGGGATGAATAGTAATAATTTATATAGTTTCATGTTTTATTCGATTTAAAAGTTAATATTTACACCCATAATGAAAGTTCTAGGCTGAGGGAATTGTCCTCTGTCCACACCTATTTCGGTAACTCCGTAACTATCCAATTCATTAGCATAAGTTTCACCAAGTTCAGGGTCGAAGCCTTTATAGCTGGTGAATGTAAGCAGGTTCTGTACGGTAGCGTAAACTCTTAGTTTTTGCAATCCTAATTTTTTGATTGTGTTTCTGTTGAAAGTATAACCTAAGGTAAGTGTTTTTAGTCTCAGGTAATCACCTTTGTCAACATAGTAATCAGACATCCTGCGGTTGTTGTTGGTATCCTTGATTGTAACACGTGGTCCATTCCCTCCGGGGTTGTTTGTTGGGTGATAACGGTCTAGGATAGCTGCAAACTGATTGTAACGAGGATCAACGAACATACCTTCATATTTGATGGCGTTGAATATGTCGTATCCGGCAACACCTTGGAAGAAGAAGCTAAGATCGAAACCTTTATACTCAAGATCGGCTCCAAGTCCATAAGTGAAATCAGGGAATCCGCTACCAATATTTGTTTGGTCGTTAGAGTCTATTTTTCCATTACCATCCAAATCGAGGAACTTAAGGTCTCCAACTTTTGCGGCAGGTTGTATTTTTTCTCCTTTTTCATTTACGTAAGTATCTATTTCTTCCTGAGATTTGAATACACCTCCATTTTTATAACCATAGAAGTGTGCTATCGGTTCACCCACTCTTGTTCTTGTGATGTTAGTGCCACGGTAAGAACTTGTAAACATGTTTCTGTTACCTGTACCCATCGAAAGAACTTCATTTTTTACCTTGCTGAAATTGCCGTATGCGCTTATATTAAAGTCCTTAACTTTAGTATTGTATGATAAGTTCATATCAAAACCACGGTTACGCACTTCGGCAGCATTTACCATCATTCCTCCGTCTACACCGGCTAATGAAGGTACAGGGATCTCTAGCAATACATCTGACGATTTTTTGATGAAATAGTCGAATCCGAAATCAAACTTGTTGAGGAAGCTGATATCTAAACCTAAATCTGTTTGAGTCGTTACTTCCCATTTCAGGTCAGGATTCGCTAATGTAGACTCATATCGTCCAAAGCCTGCAGTTTCTGTACTGCCAAAAACAGTGTTGTATCCATCATTATCTGTTGTGTTGGCAATAAGCACTTTGGTAGGATAATTGCTTCCCATATCCTGATTTCCTAATTTACCCCACGATGCTCTCAGTTTTAAGTTTTGGATTGCTTTTTCTTTCAGGGTTTCGAAGAAAGACTCTTCTGAAATACGCCATCCTCCCGAAACTGAAGGAAAGTATCCCCAACGATTTCCTTTTGCAAATTTAGAAGAACCATCGGTACGGAAGTTTGCAGATAATAGGTATCTGTCTCCAAATGAATAATCGAGTCGGGCGAAATAAGAATTCATAGCCCATTCTTCGCGACCACCTTGCATCCATGCTATATTTGTAGCAGCAGAAAGATAACGTTGCGATTTATCTTCGGAGATAAAACCTGTACCGCGAGCATTTGTATATTCAGAGTTGAATGCTTCGTAAGAAGTACCTCCCAAGAGCATCAGCTTGTTGAGTCCTATCACTTTGTCATACTTCAAAGTAGTGGTTGTGATCCACTTTGTATCTTTCCATCCTCTTTCGGTAAGTTCATTTGTATTGGACGCACGTCCGGCTTCAGGTACTCTGGTTACAAACCATTTGTCACCCCAATCAGACCAATCATAACCTAAATCAGTTTTGATTGTAAAATCATTTAAGAATTTGTATTCTGCATATACATTTCCAAATATGCGGTCGCGAGTACGTGCACGGTCCGATCTGTCTAAAACAGCTACCGGGTTTATGAGGTCGGCGCCTAATTCTCCACTTCCGCTATAAATGCCTTTGGCTTTGTTTTCGTAAACAGAAACAGAAGGGTCGAATTGAAGTGCAGAAGCAATGGCTCCACTTGCTCCCATTTCCGGAACCAGCATTTGCTTAGAGTGTGTGATCATCAAGTTTTCTCCTACCTTGAAATTTTTGAAAACTTCCAGTTCTGTATTGATACGTAGTGTTGTACGATTGAAACTTGAATTCTTTAGAAGTCCGTCTTGTTTAAGATGGGCTCCCATGATATTATACTTGAATTTATCGGAACCTCCTGAGAGCGACAAATCATAATTAGCCTGATAAGCGGCACTTGAGAAAATTTCATCCTGCCAGTTTGTCCTGCTCACTTTTGCAAAATCAGATGTGTAATAATCCGGAGCCGTTTTGTCGTATCCGTCATATTTTATAGCATTGTCGTATGCCTCCAAATGGATCATATTACGTTGTGCAGCATTCAAAACATCTATTTTTCGTTGAGCCATCGATACTCCATGATGAGTATTGAATGCAATATTCACTTTGTCGGATTTACCTCCCTTTTTAGTCTGAATAATAACAACTCCGTTTGCTGCACGTGAACCGTAGATAGCCGCAGATGCAGCATCTTTCAACACGTCGATACGCTCTATGTCGCCCGGATTGATATCGTTCATATTATCAGCCGGCATGCCGTCGATTACATAAAGTGGTTCGTTGTTTCCAAATGTACCCATCCCACGGATACGGATAGAAGTTCCCGATCCCGGAGCTCCACTACTTTGCAGTACGGTAACACCCGACATACGGCCTTGCAGCGCACTATTGATACCGCTTACTGACATGTCGTTCAGGTTCGACATTTTTACGGATGATACCGCTCCTGTCAGGTCGGCTTTTTTCTGTGTTGTATATCCCACAACAACAACTTCGTCCAAAGCCTGAGTATCTTCTTTCAGGACGATGTCTAAAGTGCTCTGATTTCCTATTTTTACTTCTTGAGGAACAAAGCCAACATAGTTAAATGCTAGAACCGCTCCGCTGGGAACATTTATAGAATATTTTCCGTCAATGTCAGTAATCGTTCCTGTGGTTGTGCCTTTAACGGCGATACTAACCCCCGGAAGTGTGAAGCCTTTTTCATCTTTGATGACTCCCGAAATTTCACGGCCTGTTTGTTTTCTATCTTTTACTTCGTTTGTTCCGGCAACAGATAATATAATCTGATCATCTACTATGGTATAGGTGATGTTCGAATCTTCGAATAGTGAGTTTAGTATTTCATTTACCGGTCTGTCTTTTACATTTATCGATACAATCTTATCTGTGTTGATAAGCTTGTCGTTGTACATAAAGTGGTAAGAAGACGCTTTTTCTATTTCTTTTAGTACAGAGCGGATAGCTCCTGTTCTATTGATGGAAATGCTGTCTATCCGTTTCGATTGGACGGTGAAGGACATTAAAAATAGCCCTAAAAATAAGAGATATTTGCTTTTCCCTCCTAAAATAAATTTCATTAATGTCATGGTATATTTTTTTTAAGGTTAATGTTGAAAAATACGGGTTCAGATGGAGCAAAAAAATCCAGCCCCCTTAGAAGTAAGTGGTAATGTCTTTTCATAAATTTTCTTGTTTTAAAAAACATCATACAAATGAATATCCTTATTCTTAAGGAATCACTTCGACGATATTAAGTTTTAATTAAAAGGAATAACACATTTTGATCATACTGGTTCGATTTTAGGTTTTAAATTTTAGATTTAAGTTTCTGAGTTAATATTATTTTTTGTCCTTGTCTTTTCCATTCCAGTTGAGGTGTACTCAATGATAGCATGTTCATTATCTGATATATTGATTCATCTTTGATCGTCGCCGTAAAGCGATATTCTTTCAGGCTCTCATCTTGTATCACAATATCTACCCCATAAACCCTATTCAACTTTTGTACGACTTCCTCGAGTGGCTTATTATTGAATAATAAAATCCCCTGTTCGTAAGCGTCATACTCGTTCGGTGTACTGTTTGATATTGTATATTTTCTATCTGTTTTGTTAAACACCAATCGGGTATCAGGCTTCATTGTTATCGGGTGATTCAGCCTTGGCGAATTGAAGTCTACAATACCTCGTTCCAGATATACCTGTATTGTATTATCTGCATCATAATCTCTTACCGAGAACTTAGTCCCGTATGCTTTTACCCTTGTTCCGTCTGTCGTTTCTACATAGAAAGGATTCTTTGGGTTTGATTTCACCTCAAAAGTTCCTTCACCGTCTAAAATAACAAGTCGCTCTTCATCAGAAAACCGATCAGGATATTTGAGTGTTGACCCTGCATACAGGGATACTTTCGACCCGTCGGGTAGAGAGATATTTACTACTTTGGCATTTGTTGCAGCTACTTCGTTATAAACCACAGGGCCTGTCTTGTACTTATCTATCAGCAGGTATGTGAAGCCTAATATCAAAGGAATTGTGATGATTGCAGCCGAATTGGCTAGCCAGCGACGCCAGTTGATTGTTTTCTTTTCCGTCAAAGAGAACGGTATTTCAGGAATCTCTTTGTTTATAGACAGTGCTTGCGAAGCCTTATACACAAGGTTCCATTGATGGAATATCTTACGAGCTTCGTCAGAAGACGACAAAAAAGACTCAAACTCTACTTTTTCTTCAGAGCTTAGTTCTTTGTTGTGAAACTTGAATATTAACTTTTCAAATTTTTCTTTATCCATAATAGAATTTAGTGGCTTCTATATATAAGACAGATAACTCATAGGTCACCCTATGAAAAAAATTAATTTTTGTTGAAGAAAAGGAAAAGGAGAACGTAAGGCAGGAAATCTTTTAATGATACCGATAATATAATCAGCGATTTATGCATGTATGCTTCTACTGTTTTTATCGAAATATTTTTTCTTTCGGCTATTTCTTTATAAGTAAGATGTTCAAATCGGCTCATTCTGAATACTTCCCTGTATTTTTCGGGAAGTTCATTTATTGCTTTTTCAATCAAATTTTCCAGTTCCTCAACAGAATATAAATCGTCAGAAGTGTAGGGGTCGTACGTATTCAATATATACTGCTCGTATGTCATTTGTGTTTTTTGCTTTTCTATCAAATTGAGGCAGTGATTTCGTGTTGCAGTAAGTAGGTAGGAACGGACAGAGGTATTGATAAATATATTTTTTCGGTCTCTCCACATTTTTAAGAACACATCGTGTATGCAATCTCTAACAGAGTCTTGGTCGGATATGTATCTGTTTGCAAATACGCATAATGGTGCATAAAAAAGATTATATAGCCTGTCGAAGGCATTGTGATCATCTTCTTTTATCAGATCAAACAATCTATCATATGTGTTTTCCCTCTCCATTCGAAAACTGATATATAACAAACATCCTGCAAATGTATGATATATTTTCAGGCTTAAATGTTAATTAAGAAAATAATATGTAAGATTTCCCTTATCTTTATACCTTCCTTATATTCAGAAAATAGAAGATTAATCTTTAATCTGTAAATATAGACCTTGAAGTAAAATATTTTAAACATAAAATATTCACCATGAAAAAATTCATTATTTTATTTTCTTCATGTTTGTTATCGTTTAACTGTGTAGCTCAGCAACATAAAGAACAATCTCTCTTATTGAAAACTCCTGTTCAAGAGCGTCCGGCAGGACAAACAGATGTACTTGAGTTGAGAACCGAACCCTTACCTGTGGTGCGTGTAGCATTCATCGGCTTAGGCATGCGAGGCCCCGGAGCTGTGAACAGAATGACTTATATCCCGGGAGTGGAGGTTGTTGCATTGTGTGATGTAGAGCAAAAAAATACAGAGAAAGTAAATAAAATGCTACAAGAAAAAGGCCTTCCTAAGGCTCAGGAGTTTTATGGAGACACCTCTGTGTGGCGCAAGGTTACAGCCCTTCCCAATGTAGATCTTGTTTATGTGGCAACAGACTGGTTGTCGCATGCAAAAATAGGTATTCAGGCGATGAAAGACGGCAAGCATGTGGCAATTGAAGTTCCTGCTGCTGTAACAATGGATGAAATATGGGGATTGATCAATACCTCCGAGCAAACCAGAAAGCATTGCATGCAATTAGAAAATTGCGTATATGATTTCTTCGAACTCACAACCCTAAATATGGTACAGCAAGGATTGTTGGGTGAGGTGATTCATGGCGAAGGTGCATATATTCATGGTTTACAACCATATTGGGATGAGTACTGGAACGACTGGCGCATGGACTTTAATAAAGCTCACCGAGGTGATGTGTATCCCACGCACGGACTTGGACCTGTATGTCAGGCAATGAATATACACCGTGGCGATAAACTGAACTATTTGGTTGCGATGGATACGAAGGCGATAGGCAATCCTGAGTTTTTGAAAAAGAATAGAAATGAAGAAGTAAAAGGCTTTCGCAATGGAGATCATACCACCACTATGATTGGAACAGAGAATGGGAAATCTATATTGATAGAGCATAATGTAACATCACCTCGTCCATACAACCGTATGTATCAGCTTACCGGGACAAAGGGATTTGCGAATAAATATCCGATAGAAGGATATGCATTAGACAGTGAAGAGCTTGACCCTGCATTGACCAAGAATCATGAAAACCTGACGGCTCACAGCTTCGTACCCGAAGATGTGCAAGTGGCATTGATGGAGAAATATAAACACCCTATAGCAAAAGATATAGAAGATCAGGCTAAGAAAGTCGGAGGACACGGAGGAATGGACTTCATAATGGACTATCGTCTGATATACTGTCTTCAAAGGGGACTTCCGCTTGATATGGATGTGTATGACCTTGCCGAATGGTGCAGCCTGATACCATTAACGGAAATTTCGCTCGACAATAATTCAGCTCCTGTAGAGATTCCCGACTTCACACGTGGAGGGTGGAATAAAATAAAAGGATTGAAATTTGCTCAGTAATCCTCTTCCGTAGACCCTTATAAAAGGATAAAGGAAAAGGAGTTGTCGGTATTCATTTTAGTTGAAAGGGGTAGGGATAAACTTGAAAAAGAATTATTTTAGCAAAAGGGAGTGATCTCTCTATATTCTAAACTTAAATATACTTATGAAAAAAAATTACTTGATTATTTTAGTCGTATTCTGCACGGCTCTGTTTTCAATGACAGTATCAGCCCAGAAGTTATTTAATCTTAAATCTCCGAATGGTAAGCTGGAAGCTGTAATTAATGTAGGTAAAACAATCGATTATTCTGTTTTGCATAACGGCGATCTTATGCTCGACAAGTCTACAATTTCCATGTCACTCAGTGACGGAACTTTCTATGGAAAAGACGCGAAGTTGTCGGGGTCATCTACAAAGACCGTAAATCAGACAATTAGTGCACAGGTATATAAACGTAAACAGATAAAAGATAATTATAATGAGCTTACGCTCAAATTTAAAGATCACAGTATTCTCTTTAGAGCATACGACGATGGTATTGCTTACCGTTTTGTGTCTGCGTCTAAGAAGCCATTTGCGGTACAAGGCGAACAGGTTGAGTTTAATTTTCCTGCAGACAGCAAAGCTTTTATCAATTATACGAATAAATATGAATCGGCGTCTTTTGAAGAACAATTCTTTAATTCATTCGAACAACCGTATGTTCATAATCTTTTGTCTGAGTGGAATAAGAAAAGACTTGCCATAAGCCCTTTGGTAGTAGAGGGAGTAAAGGGTAAAAAGGTTTGCATTGTAGAAGCTGACCTTCTTAACTATCCTGGAATGTTCTTATATCCGGGAGATAAAGCCAATATTCTGAAAGGGATTTTTGCACCGTATCCGAAAGATGTAGAACAAGGAGGACACAATAATCTGCAGATGGTTGTAAAATCTCGTGAGAATTTCCTTGCAAAATTTGATGGTGCTACCAATTTCCCTTGGCGTGTTGTAATCGTTTCCGAAAAAGATTCAGATTTGGCAGATAGCGATATGGTCTACAAGCTGGCAACACCGTCTCAGGGTGACTACTCTTGGGTAAAACCGGGTAAGGTAGCATGGGACTGGTGGAACGATTGGAACCTTTATAATGTAGATTTCAAGACAGGAGTGAACAATCAGACGTATAAATATTATATAGACTTCGCTTCTAAATATGGTATAGAATATGTGATTCTGGATGAGGGATGGGCCGTGAATTTGAAAGCCGATTTGTTTCAGGTTGTTCCCGAAATTAATTTGCCCGAACTTGTCGCTTATGCTAAATCGAAGAATGTAGGTCTTATCCTTTGGGCAGGGTTTCATGCTTTCGATCGTGATATGGAAGCCGTTTGCAAACATTATAGCGAGATGGGCATCAAAGGTTTTAAAGTAGACTTTATGGATAGAGACGATCAGGTTGTTGTTGATTTTCACCGTCGTGGTGCAGAAACGGCGGCTAAATATAAAATGATGTTAGACTATCACGGTACTTACAAGCCTACAGGTTTGCAACGAACATATCCTAATGTGATTAACTTCGAGGGCGTAAATGGATTGGAGCAAATGAAATGGGCAGAAAACCTCGATCAGGTTACCTATGATGTTACTATTCCGTTTATTCGTCAGGTAGCAGGGCCTATGGATTACACGCAAGGTGCGATGCGCAATGCTACAAAGGGGAATTACAGAAGCGTGAATAACGAAGCCATGAGCCAAGGTACACGTTGCCGTCAGCTTGCTGAATATGTTATTTTCGAATCTCCGTTGAATATGCTTTGCGACAGCCCGTCAAACTATATGGCAGAACAGGAGTGTACTGAGTTTATCGCTGCTGTGCCTACCATTTGGGACAATACAGTTGCATTGAATGGTGAAATTGCAAAATATGTAGCTATCGCCCGTCAAAAGGGAGATGCATGGTATGTGGGTGCATTGACAAACTGGGATGCCCGTACTATGGAACTGGATTTGTCATTCTTGGGCGAAGGCAACTTCAAAGGAGAAGTGTTTAAAGACGGTATAAACGCCGATCGTGTTGCTAAAGACTACAAAAAAGAAATAATAGATATTCCTGCCGATCGGAAACTTCCAATATCAATGGCTCCGGGTGGAGGTTATGTTGTAAAAATAACAAAGAAATAAAAATAATTATTCTTCTATTATAAGATAAGAGGCTGTCTCAACTATTTTGTGAGACAGCCTCTTTTATAAAAAAATAATCACGGCTTTATTTTATATATTGTTCAGCGCCTGATCCAGATCAGCGATGATATCGTCAATGTTTTCGATACCCACAGATAAGCGTAACAACCCCGGAATAGCACCTGCCAAAACTCTTTCTTCGTCCGAAAGTTGTTCGTGAGTTGTAGTTGCAGGGTGGATTATGAGAGATTTGGCATCACCTACATTTGCCAAGTGGCTTATCAGTTGGAGTGAGTTTATTACTTTGTCGGCATTATCACCCGATCCTTTTACCTTGAAAGAAAGTACGCCACCGGCTCCTTTTTTGAAGTATTTTTTAGCCAATGCGTGGTATGGGCTGCTTTCGAGTCCCGGATAGTTTACATATTCTACTTTATGGTGTTTCTCCAACCATTTAGCAACAGCTAATGTATTTTCCACATGACGTTCTACCCGAAGAGAAAGTGTTTCCAGTCCTTGCAAGAGAAGGAATGAGTTGAACGGGCTGATGGTACTACCCCAGTCTCTAAGTCCTTCTACGCGGGCACGTATCGTAAATGCGATATTACCGAATGGACCATTTGCACCAAATACATCCCAGAATACAAGTCCGTGATAGCTGTCGGATGGCTCTGTAAATTCAGGGAACTTACCATTGCCCCAGTTGAACTTACCGCTATCTACGATCACCCCGCCAAGAGACGTTCCATGTCCGCCTATCCATTTGGTAGCACTTTCTACTACAATGGTAGCCCCATGTTCTATCGGGCGGAAGAGTGCACCTCCTGCACCGAACGTATTATCTACAATTAGAGGTATTTCGTATTTGTCGGCTACAGCAGCGATAGCTTCAAAATCAGGGATATTCAGATCAGGATTTCCGATTGTCTCCAGATAAAGAGCTTTTGTCCTGTCATCAATCAGCCTTTCGAACGAAGCCGGCTCGTCATCCGGTGTAAAGCGTGCTTCTACTCCCAAACGTTTGAACTGTGACTTGAACTGATTGTGTGTTCCACCATACAAATGCGAAGTAGTAACAAAGTTGTCTCCCTGCGACAATATGTTGTTAAGCGCCAAAAATTGAGCGGAGTGACCTGAAGCTGTTGCCAGTGCAGATGTTCCGCCTTCAAGAGCAGCTATACGTTTTTCAAATACATCTGTAGTCGGATTCATCAGACGAATGTATATATTCCCGAATTTACGAAGTCCAAACAAATCGGCTCCATGTTGTGCGTCATCAAAAGTGTATGACGTTGTTTGATAAATAGGTACAGCACGTGATCGTGTAACCGGATCTACCTCTTGTCCGGCATGTACTTGTAACGTTTCAAATTTATAGTTGCTCATATTTTTTTGTTTTTATAAAATGAGAGTAATTGATTGTAAAATCAATTACTCATAACTAAATAAAGATAACCTTTAAGATCGTATTATGTTGATTAAAGTGGATATTCTTCAAAAGCATACAATACTGTAGACAGATAACGCTCTCCTGTATCGGGAAGGATTACAACGATATTCTTTCCTTTGTTTTCAGGTTTTTTTGCTAACAGTGTAGCGGCATACGCTGCTGCACCCGAAGATATACCTACCAATAGACCTTCTTCGCGAGCCAGTTCACGGCTTGTGCGGATGGCATCGTCATTACTTACCTGAATGATTTCATCTACAACAGAGTCATTGTATGTTTTTGGAACAAAGCCTGCTCCTATACCTTGTATTTTGTGCGGGCCGGGTTTGCCTCCTGATAATACAGGTGAGTCTGTTGGTTCTACAGCCACTATTTGCACATTTGGATTGTATTTCTTCAAAACTTCGCCTACACCGCTTACAGTTCCGCCTGTACCAACTCCAGCTACAAAGATGTCGATTTTACCGTCGGTGTCACGCCAGATTTCTTCAGCAGTCGTTTTTTTATGTATTGCAGGGTTTGCAGGATTTGCAAATTGTTGAAGAAGAACTCCTTTCGGGTTTTGTCTTTGTAGTTCTTCGGCTTTTGCTATAGCACCTTTCATGCCATCCGGGCCCGGAGTAAGAACAATATTTGCACCAAGTGCTTTAAGTAGATTCCTACGCTCTATACTCATGGTTTCAGGCATTGTTAATGTAAGCTTATAGCCTTTTGCCGCAGCTACGAAAGCAAGCCCTATCCCTGTGTTTCCACTGGTTGGTTCTATCAGTTCGCTGTCGGGGTGAAGTAGTCCCGATGCCTCTGCATCTTCTATCATTGCATTGGCAATACGGTCTTTGACGCTCGATGCCGGATTGAAATATTCCAATTTAGCAATTACATGAGCATCTACTCCATGTTTCTTATTGTAATTCGATAGCTCCAATAGCGGAGTGTTTCCGATAAGATCAGTTAATTTTTTTGCAATTTTTCCCATAACCGTTGATTTGTTTGTTTAATTATTGATACAAAGGTACATACTTTGAGGTACATATAAAATCGCTAAAGTAAGGTATTTTGCTACCATGTTTATGGTATATTTTGCTGAGATATTTGATAAAGTAAAAAACGTTAAGAAGACTGTTTGATAGAAATTATTAACGTATATTCGTAGAGCTTTAAGCAAATCTTGTGGAACTTTACAAATCTAAAAAGTAATACATTAATAAACGTTTGAAAGGAAACAATAAATTTGTATAAACGCTATGGAGATATCAGATCTATATAATATATATAAGAAATACCCGGAAATTTCAACTGATACACGTAATAGTCCTAAAGATTCAATATTTTTTGCATTAAAAGGTGCAAATTTTAACGGGAATGAATACGCTGAAAAAGCAATCGATCAGGGCTGTGCCTATGCTGTTGTTGATGAAGAGAGATACGCAACCAGACCGAATATAATACTAGTAAAAGACAGTCTGGAAACACTACAAGAATTAGCCCGCCATCACCGGAAACAATTTATAAAAAAGCCAATTATCGCTATCACCGGAACAAACGGAAAAACAACTACAAAAGAATTGATTTATTCTGTTTTGTCTCAGGAGTATAATGTATTGGCAACTCAAGGAAACCTGAATAATCATATCGGAGTTCCGCTAACCTTACTGAGGATAAAAAAAGAACACGAGATTGTGATTGTAGAAATGGGAGCGAGCCATGTAGGTGAAATCCGTTTTCTTGCCGAGATGGCTTTGCCAAACTATGGGCTGATTACCAATCTGGGACATGCACATATCGAGGGGTTTGGTTCATTCGAAAATGTGGTGAAGGCCAAAGGGGAGTTGTATGAATTTATCCGCAACACTAATGATGGAAAGATATTTATAGACTACAGCAATTTGCTCTTACGTGAAATGTCGGAAGGGATAACGTCTATATATTACGGACTGGAGGAAGATTTATTTATTTCAGGAAAAGTAACATCTATCAGTCCTTTCCTTGCACTGGAGTGGAAATTTGGCAATAAACGGAATAAGGTGCAAACAAATATGATAGGAGAGTACAATCTCTCTAATGCATTGGCTGCAATAACTATTGGTAAGTATCTCGGAGTAAAAGCATCTTTGATATGTAAAGCCATAGAGGAGTATGTGCCGACTAATAACCGCTCGCAACTAAAGAAAACAGAGAAAAACATGCTTATAATAGATGCATACAATGCCAATCCGACAAGTATGCATGCCGCTCTCGAAAATTTTGACCATATGGATGTAAATCATAAGGTTCTTATCCTTGGAGATATGAAGGAGTTAGGACCTGATACAGATATGGAGCATCAGAAGATTGCAGATTATATAAGCGATCATAATTTTGACAGGGTTATGTTTATCGGAGATAATTTCAGCAGGGTAAAAACAAAGTATCCGAGATTTAAAAATCTTGACCATCTGAAAGAATATCTCGAAAAAGATCCGGTTGAAGATAGTTACATATTACTCAAAGGCTCGAGGGGAGTACAACTTGAGAAATGCATTGACATGCTATAAAAAGATAATATAATATAATAGAAAAAGATCCTCATTTGGGGATCTTTTTCTATTTATATACTTGATTGATTTTTTTGAACAGAATAGAGATTGAGTATCTTAAATCAAATCCTTATAAGGATGAGGATAGTCACTACCCATTGTTTTCTTATATTCTACAACAAATGCCTGATAGCGGATGCGAGCCTCTTCATTTAGCTTTAATCTTTGTAAAGCTTTGGTCTGGAAAACTAAGGCCTCGTCGTTCAACGGGTCTATATTGAACAAAGCCTCTGTTAGATTTATAGTTGTCTGATAGGCCTCTGTGGTAAAGCTTTTTTCGATTTCTATTAATAATACAGGTTCCAGTTTATGTTCCATATCTATCTTGAATGTATCAAAAAGAGCCTGATCTGAAGATCTTAGGAATTTACCACGTGTTAATATCTCTATTAATTCTTCTCTGTTTTCTTCTATACCGGTAGATATTATTTGAATGCACCTCACAAAGTCGCAATAACATTCGTCGGCTAATACTATTTTAAAATAGCCTTTGTCATATACAAATTCAATTCCATCCAATTCACCTAATGCCTTTCTTAAGTGATTGATAGTTACCCCTCTTGAGTTTTTTACTTTATCTTCGGGCTTATCGGGCCATATGAGGTTGCTAAGTCGTTGGGAGGTGATACCGTCTTCGATACTATATTGCAGAACAAGAAAGAACATTTGCCTTAGCTTTGTACTGAACATATAGGTAATATCTTTATTGTTTCTATCGCGCACAGTGAACTCTCCGAATAGATAAATGGAATTAGGCTTATCAATCCGTTCTTTATCGTTGTTCAGCATTCTTAATGTTTGGCTGGTGTTTCTGCTGTTCTTATTTTTCTGAACAAACCTCCGATATAGAAGATACCCTATAATAAAGATACATATACAAGTTAGGCCGATAATTATTAAAACAATAATACCTGATTCTTCTTTGGGATAATTTGTAAGATCGTCTGCTGTAATGGGTGGGAATGCCAATGAATAAACCTTAAGATCGGAAGATACATCATCGGCAAACTCCTGTACAATTGCATACAGGTTGTTTAGCTGATGGTCGTAATACAAATTAGCATTTGTTGTAATCTTATCCGAATATATCGGAATCGAGTCTCCTAGTATTTCATAACTCCCGTCTTTCAGCGAGAAGCGGTATAATTGTAAAAATGATTTCGAAAAATGCTCCGGATAGCACAATGTATAAAAACAGGAATCATCAAGAATAACCATTCCTCGTACAGGTACTACATTGTTTTTATCCCATGGAATTTCCCAAAGCTTTGTAATATGTTTTGTATTTAAATCAACTTTATGCAGATCATAGAAATATTTTCGTCCTACCACCTGTTCGCCCGATTCGTTACCCATCCCTCCGAATACATATATGGAATTTGTTTTCTTCAGATATCCTACTGACGAAAAATAACGAGGAAGTATTGTATCTCCGCTAAATCCATCGAGTGTTGACCATTTTCTCTCGTTTAGGTCGAAACAATAAAAGTTCTTACTATAGTACATATTGCCGAATCCTCCAAATATGGTGTATTTATCCGTTGAAGGATCATAGTAAGCCCCATGATGATGTAGTTGTCTGGGAAGTCGCTCAGTACTTTCTGTTGTCCATTGATAGGTATCCAGATTCAAACTGGCAATCATGGGCTGTTCATCCGTTATATTGTGATACACCTCATATGCATATAGTCTATTGTTTTTCGTGTCTATGAAGTTTGTACCCAAAGCAAGGTTTACCGGACATTTTTCATCGAAGACTTTTGTTCTTGTTTCGCCCGATCTTACATTATATATAGATATCGCATCCCTGTTGAAATAATATATTTCTTTCTTTCTTACGTTGTAGTTTGCTCCGGCTACAGTTTCGGATTTGAATGAAGTCTTAAAGCTCCAGTGATAAGCATCATTTATCAGCCATTGTGGATTTAATACTTCTCCCAATGCCTTCCCCTTCGAATCGTGTACTATACTTCCCTCATTCTCTCTTAAAGGGAATATATATTTCTCATTATTCCCAACCGAGAGCTCTTTGATTGCAAAAGAAGGAGTATCGATAATGTGGTCGCTTTTACCAAAGAGAATAATCGGATAGTATTTTTCCGGAAGCCCTGAGGCTACAGCTCTAAATACTCTGTCATTTACAGTTAATCTTATCGAATCACTCTTTAGATCAAATGATATTATCATTCTGAGCCAATGCTTATCAAGCTGTTCTTCTTTATTTAGTTCGGCTGTGATCAAGCTGCTTCGCCCTTCTTCATTGAATTTGAATACAAAACTACTGCCTTGTCCGTCATAAAATAAATTATAGATTTTATCGGATTTCTCATTTTTTATACGAAGAATGTATCCAATTTCTTTTGCAGGATAAAGGGCTATCTTAAAGTCAATATTGAAATAGTTGGAAAAGGCAACGGATGAATTTTTGAAAACATCGTAAGAGGTTCTTTTATCTATAGATTGTTCCCCTCCACAAAATTTTAGACCTTGAGATAAGGCTGTTTGTGAATAAAAACAACTAAGTATGAAAAATATATATAGATACAGTTTCATGGGATAGAAAATACAATTTTCAAGTTAATAAGATTGTTTCCGGGTGACCTCTATTGTAATACTCTGTTTTGTGATAAATGGAGAAGGGGTAGAGGTGTCTTATCAAGATATAAAGATATTAAAATCTTTTTAATAGAAAGAGATTCCCTTTTAATACCGTTTTAACTGGTTTTTTAAGATTTCTTATAATGTGCACATAATAAGGTAAAAAGCATAAGATTAATGTTTTTTTTTACTTAATAACCCAAATTTAACCCAATAATTAACCTTCGAGCGCCAATCTTTGGTAAAAATGATAACGGGCAATACGTATGTCGAGCCATATCATGAAAGAAAAATAATTTAATAACCAAAATCTATTAATCAACCAACCAAAAATCAGCCTATGTACATTGATGTTTCTAATTAATGTTAACTCTTAACTTTTATAACATGATTTTAATGAAGAAAATTTTGCGAACATTTCTGTTCGTAGCTATGCTTGGCGGCATAGTATCTATAGCAACCTCATGTAATGATGATGAATCGGAACATGTCGATTACGGCACTGTTACGGGGATTGTATTAGATGAGATGGATGCTCCTATTAGTGGTGTTACAGTTACCATATCGGGTGTAGAGGAAACGGTGACAACAGGAAGTGATGGCAAATATACTGCCCAGAACGTATCTATTGATTCCCATTCGGTAAAATTCTCAAAGAAGGGATTTCAAACAATTAGTGTAACTATTACTGCCGGTAAATTCGATGCCAACAAAGTAGCATCTACAAGTGTGAAAATGGTAAATGCGGATTCTAAAATAGTAGGTACGCTTACCGATGCTAAAAATGGTGGTGCACCTCTTGCCGGAGTTGTTGTTAGCATAAGTGCTGATGTTTCTGCAACATCGGGGAGTGATGGTAAATTTGTTATCGAAGATTTGGTAAAAGGAACTTATACAGTAACATTTACCAAAACGGACTATGTAACAATAACCAAAACAGTAAACGAAAGTGATTTCGTTGATGGAGTGGCAACAGTAGACCTCAGAATGGGCGGTGTTGAATTACTGCGTGGTTTAACCGCTGAAGATTTGGCAACTGCCGATAAGTGGTATTACAATGAATACCGTGGTGGACGTAATGGCGATGCATATCCTCACTGGGATTGGTCTGGCGATTACATGTGTGCACTTGACTTAAGAGGAGCTTGGGATGAGCAGAATGAGGGGACAACACTACAAATCCGTAATTCTGGTGATGAACGAAACAATCCGGCTAATCTTGATGTTTTTGACTCTTTTGTATACGGTAGTAAAAAAATAACAGAGGATAATAAAATTCTTTCTCTTAGAATACGTACCCATGATGCTGATGAGGCTTCTCCAGCCTATTTTGGGGTACAGGTTATCGATCTTTCGGCAGCAGAACCTACTAATGTGAAAATAGGAGATACAAAGACTCATGGCTCTGGTAATTATGCTGACTATGATTTCGATTTGAGTGCATATGTCGGTAAAGAAGTGATTGTGGCTGTTGGTATCTATAGACAAAAAACAGGCGATTATTGGAAACAATTAGTTCTTCGTGCTATCCGTTTTGCTGATAAAAAAGTAGAGAACTGGGATTGGTTACCGGGAACAGATGTCGTAGATGGATGGAAGCTTACTCAAGAAATGGTACGCTCTACGATGGTACATCCAAAGAAATCATTTAGTGGAATAAGTAAAGTAAGTGGTGGTAGAGATAACTATAAAGCTGCTTATCGTTCATGGCGCGAAAATTCTCATATAGCGTTTGAATGGGCTTTTGTTCCTCTTCATAAAGATCCTGAAGTATTCCCTTCAGAAGGTTACTTGATTAAGACCAGAGGTTCAGGCACTGCTGTTAATACCAAAGAGCCCGAAGCATACTTCTATTCTAAGTTTGCGATAGGAGCAGGTAATAATCAGCTGACTTTGAAGACTCGTAACTTTGGAAGTAACTATACATTCTTTAAGCTGACTGCAATCAAAGAAGACGGAACAGTTGTGCATGTCGCTCCAAAATCTAATACCGCTCAAGAAGCTTCCGCTGCCGCAGATGGCTGTTGGAAATTCAAACACGGTGCGGGTGGAGCCGGTGAGCCTGAAGCTTATGCTTCATTTGTGTACGATCTGTCACAGTTCAACGGCAACAATGTAGTATTGGTGTTCGGTGTATACAAAGGCGAAAGCAACGGTGACGAAAGCAAGCTGGTATTCTATAGTATCAATCTAAATTAATAAAAATGTTGTGGTCTTAGTGAATCCTCTGCATAAGGCAGTACTATAAAAAGTATTGTCTATGCAGAGAGTACACTGAGATACAAGAAAAATAGAAAAAATGAAAAAAATAGTAACAACTATTCTTTGTTCTTTGTTGGTAATAACCGTTGCATGCAGCGATAATCCCGAAATAGACAATGGAGGAGGCAAAAAACCGGGAACTATTACTTCCGATAATCTTGCCGAGCAGAACATCCTTCGTGCTATGCAAATGGTAGATAGTGCAATGCTTTATCATTTCAAAGGCGAAGGAATGGCAATGTCGAGATTTTATAATCCTTATACTAAATCCAATGCGAATAGAGACGGCTCTGACGAAAAGGGTAGTGTATGGATGTACACCAGCTCTATCGAGGCTGTGAATGCAATATTACATGGGTTGAAAGCTCACAAGGAGAAAGGCAAAGCCGAACTTTATGATAAGAATTTCAACCGCTATGCCGAATTGTTGAACAAGCTGTATACCAATGCCGCGTATTATAAAGGAACATTTAGTCTTACTTCATATACGCAGACTAAAGACTGGTCTGTATACGGCGTAGATAGAGGCAATGCCAAAGGAACTGCACTGGTAGAGGGTATACACAACGTATATGACGACCAGCAATGGCTGATACGTGAATTACTGGAAGCATATAAGCTTACCGGAAATAATACTTATCTCACAGAAGCCGAGTATCTGACAGAATACGTGCTCGATGGTTGGGACTGTGTTCTCGACAGCAATGGTAAAGAATATGGTGGTATTCCGTGGGGACCCGGCTATGTAACAAAGCACTCGTGTAGCAACGGTCCTGTGGTTAGTCCGTTAGTTTGGCTGTCAGAGCTCTATAAAGGTAAGAATGATGAAATTACCTATAAGTATATTGCTACAGATAATAGCCGTAAATCAGCAACTGTGAAAAAGAGCGACTACTATCTGAAATTTGCTAAAGCAGTTTATGACTGGCAAAAAACAAACCTCTTGCGTGAAGATGGTGTATACCATGATATGATGGGTGGTTGCGACCCTAACTGTGATGTGGCATACGAAACCGTAAATGGGGTAAAATATCGCAAGCACACCAATCTGCGCGATCGTACAGGGACTCCTTATTCGTACAATTGCGGTTCGATGATTTCAGGCGCAGCCGATCTGTATCGTGCAACAGGGGAAAATGTATATCTGGAAGATGGAAAAAAACTATCGGATGCAAGTTTCAAATATTTTGCAAAACTTGGTCTTAATGTTCCGGGATACTATACCTACGACCTGATTGGTTTCAACAACTGGTTTAATGGCGTACTGATGCGTGGATATGTAGATGCATACTCATCTTACAAAAACGCATCGCAATATATCGATACTTTCCAGAAGAATTTGGATTACGGATACGATAACTTCTTCTATAGAGGATTACTTCCTGCAAATCTGCTGGTTGGTTGGAGTCGCGAAAATGTAAATAACAGACTGGAAGGGATGTTTACATTCGCTTTTGCTGCCGAATACGCAACCTTAGCACGATACGAATTGGAGAAAAATTAACTAACTTAAATTTATATTGTTATGATAAAAACACATCATGCCAGAAGGATGCAATTTTTGTGTTCCTGCATTTTAATGATGCTCTTTCTTGTCTTTGCGCCTTCGCTATGGGCTCAAAACAAGACCATATCGGGTATAGTTACAGATGAAAACAATGAACCTGTAACCGGAGCGAGTGTAGCAATTAAGAATACGACTGTTGGTACAATCACAGATATAGATGGTAAATATACTATCGATGCTCCTGCAAATGCTACTTTGGTCTTTAAGTTCTTAGGATATGGAACGAAAGAAGAGAAGGTGAACGGACGTAGCCTGATCAATGTGGCAATGACCGTTGACGAAACCACTCTCGAAGATGTTGTGGTTGTGGGATATGGCGTACAGAAGAAAGTTACTTTAACCGGAGCTGTGGCCGGCATCAAAGGGAACGAGATGTTGAAAACCAAAAATGAAAACCCTCAGAATATGCTTACCGGTAAAATTGCCGGGGTGCGTGTCTGGCAAAAGAGTGCTGAGCCGGGTACATTCAATAACAACTTTGACATTCGCGGACTAGGTGCACCATTGGTCGTTATTGATGGTATTCCGAGTACTACAGAAGAATTTCAACGTTTGAATGCAAATGATATTGACGATATCTCTGTTCTGAAAGATGCTTCGGCAGCTATATATGGGGTTCGTTCGGCAAATGGAGTTGTATTGGTAACTACCAAAAAAGGATCGAAGGATGGAAAAACATCAGTTTCTTATAACGGTACATATACTTTCCAAAAGCCATCGGGTATGCCGGTTCTTGCCGATCCTTACCAAACTATGACATTGTACAACGAAAGGTCGATGAACAATATCAATGGAGGAAGTATCATCTATAAAGAGGAGGATTTTGAAGCTTTTCGCAACGGTACTCGCCGCACAACGAATTGGACAGACTTATTATTCTCTAATTATGCACCGCAAACGCAACATGACCTAAGCATCACCGGTGGTAATGACAAAACTCAGTTCTATGTAGGTATGGGTTACTTCTATCAGGAAGGGTTCTTTAAGTCGGGCGACCTTAATTATAATAAATATAATCTTCGAGCTAACGTTACTACTAAGATTCTTGACGGATTAACTTTTGATATTAATTTAAGCGGTGTTGCCGATGAGCGCAACAATCCATATACAGATGCTGTAAATATCATTCGTACTTATTGGAGACAAGGTGTTTTGAATCCGGCGTATGCTGACCCTGAAAACACAATGCTAAATTATCAAGGGTTGGAAATGCAGGAAAATGCCGTAGCACAAATGACTTCCGATATATCGGGATATAGAAAATATCAACAAAAATATTTTCAATCTTCGGCATCGCTTAATTACGATTTAGGTGTTGTTGCTCCCGTATTGAAAGGATTATCGGCAAAAGCGTTAGTGAGCTTCAATTACCGTATGGATAACAATAAGGCATATCGTAAAGAATACTATCAGTATGCATACAATGAGGTTACCGGTTCTTATGATCAGGCATTGTTCAATGCCAGTTCGCCAAGCCGTCTTCGCCGCGAATCATATAATAAGCAACAGATATTGAGCCAGCTATTATTGAACTACAACCGTACTTTCGGTGAGCACACTTTTGGTGGAGTAGTTGGTATGGAAACACAAAAGCGTACCGGTGATAATTTCTATGCACAGCGTGAGCTTGCATTTTCTACAGATTATCTTTTTGCAGGTGTTGACGAAAACCAGTTGGGCGGTATGAATATTGGCAACAATGACCTTTATGAAGAAGCTAATGCTGCAATGATCGGTAGGATAAATTATGCTTATGGCAGCCGCTATATTCTCGAAGCCCAATTTCGTTACGATGGATCTTCTAAATTTGCAAAAGGACACCAATGGGGATTCTTCCCTTCTGTATCGGCAGGATGGCGTATCTCTGAAGAGCCTTTCTTCAAGTCAGTTTCTGCCTTGTCATTTATAAATCAGTTGAAACTGCGTGCTAGCTACGGGGTGTTAGGAGATGACTTGTCTAGTAATTGGAATTATGAGTGGGCAAATGGATATAACTATCCTGCTACAAACTCTAACTCAGCATCGGGATATTACAATCAGTATGCACCGGGATTCATCATCGGAGATAAATATATTTCTGCCGCATCTACCAAGCCACTTCCTAATGTAGGCATTTCTTGGTACGAGTCTCGCACATTCGATGTTGGGGTAGACTTTGAAGGATGGAACGGATTGTTTGGTTTTGCCGCCGATTATTTTGATCGTCGTCGCGAAGGTATGTTTGCCCGTCGCAAAGGAGATCTGCCTACCGTAGTAGGTGCTGAGGCTCCAAATGAAAATCTGGACAGTGACCGTCATTTCGGTATAGATCTTGAACTATCGCACCGTAACAAGATAAATGATTTTTCATATCGTGTAAAAGCGATTAGTACAATTACCCGTCAAAAACACATGATCGCTTCTGAAAAAGGACCTTGGGCAAACTCGTACGACAGATGGCGTAGCGACAACTTGACTAATCGTTATCAGGGAGTACAGTTCGGTTATACTTCTGCCGGACGTTATCAGAACTGGAAAGATATCTGGTCTTATCCGATCTATAAAGATCGTGGACTTTTACCGGGCGACTATAAATATGTAGACTGGAATGGTGATGGTGAAATAAGTGATTTAGATAAACACCCTTATGCGTATGACCAAACGCCGTGGTTGAATTACAGTTTCAACTTTGATTTCGAATACAAGAATTTCGACCTGAATATATTGTTGCAAGGATCAGCACTTGGTTCTATGAAATACCAAGAACCATTGTATGCTATATGGGGTAGCAATGGTGGTGGTACACTTACTCAGTTCCTTGATCGTTGGCATCCGGTAGATCCGTTTGCAGATCCTTACGATCCGGCAACACAATGGGTATCGGGTTACTATGGCTATACAGGACATTATCCTGACCCAGATTCTGAGTTCAACCGTGTAAGCACAGCTTATCTGCGTCTAAAGAGTATCGAACTAGGGTATACATTGCCTAAGATAAAGGCATTGTCGTCTATGAGATTGCGCATGTTTGCCAATGCTTACAACCTATTTACTATAACAGGAGTGAAATTTGTTGACCCTGAGCACCCGGATGATGAATTGGGACGTTTGTATCCACTCAATAAAACGTACACCGTCGGTATGTCTCTTACGTTCTAAAAACTTGTATTAGTAACGAAATAATAAATTTGATAGATATGAAAAAAATATTAATACTGTCTTTGCTAAGCATGTTATTCTTTGCTGCTTGCAACGATCTAGATATTCCGCCAAAAAATCTGATAACCGACGAAGACCTTCTTACCAATGAATCGGGTATGGATATTTACATGGCGACTATGTACAGCAACATGCCTTTCGAGGATTTTAAATATATGGGCGAATGGGGTGTAGAATTCAACTCATGGCTGGGATCTATGGGTATAGAAGGAACAGGAGAAGCCCTTAATCGTGACGGTATATGTAAGACTTTCACAGGTGAACGCACAGCCTATTGGGGAAATGCATTTTCGTTGTTGCGCAAAGCCAATTATTTGCTTGAGACACTACCTAAATATAAGGATTCGTTTCAGGAACAGACATACAATCATTATTTAGGAGAAGGATACTTTGTACGTGCCTTTGTATTTTATGCTATGGCTCGTCGTTTTGGAGGAATTCCATTGGTAACAAAGGTGATTCAGTATCCGAATGATAAAGAGGCACTCGAAGTACCACGTGCCAGCGAAGAGGAAACATGGGATCAGATTCTAGCAGACTTCGATCAGGCAGCTTCATTGTTGAGCCCAACCAGTCCAAAGTCCGGATATGCTAACAAATACGTAGCTCTGTCTTTCAAATCGGAAGCAATGTTGTATGCAGGGAGCGTTGCTAAATACAACGAAAATGTAACAGGACGCCTTACCGGCTTTGGTCAGAAGACCGGTGTTCGTGTAATTGGTTTCGGTGAAGATACATGGCAAAGTGCATCCAAGAGATATTTCAAAGAAGCATATAAAGCCGCACGTGAAGTAATGCAGACCGGAGGCTATTCTCTCTATAAGAAAAAATGGTCGGCTACAGATCGTGAAGCACAATACCAGAATATGGTGGATATGTTTAGTGACCTTTCAAGCCCAGAAAATATTTATGTGAGAAAATATATGTATCCAACTCTAACTCACGGGTATGATGCTTATAGTGCACCATTTATATTTCGTGCGCCGTTGTCGTCTGGAACATGTCCTACTCTTGACTTCCTTGAGTTGTTTGACGGATTTGCTCGCTACGCTGATGGAACAGTTAAGGTAACAACAGGAACATCGAATACAAACGGTGATTATATATTGTATGACAAGCCAATGGACTTCTTCAAAAATGCAGAGCCAAGATTACGTGCTTATGTAATATTCCCGGGAGATATGTTTAAGGGCAAAGAAATTGAAATTCGTGCGGGAGTATACACAGGCTCAACACCGGTTAAGCCTTTGTTCAAGGATTATTCGTATGCTAATGCCGAAACGTATTACCAGCATTTGGATGTTTATACACAGAAACCTAAGACATTGTATCTGAGTCCAAAATCAGAAAATCCTGAAAAGGTAGAATTCAATGGGCAAACAATAACAGCTTCCGGAGCAAATGGTCCGTTCTACGATCAGGGAGAATCTGCAATGGCAGGGCTTTATGGACGTAAATGGCTAAATCCTGACCCTGCTTTTGTGGCAGCAGAAGGAAAATCGGAGCAACCATTTATCCTGATGCGTTATGCTGATGTATTGCTCAATGCCGCAGAGGCTGCTGTAGAATTGTCATTGGCAGGAGAGCCGTCTCCTGACGGATCAGACTTGTTGAAAGTAGCAACAGATGCAGTAAACGAGATTCGTGAACGCGCAGGAGCAACCAAGCTTACTTCTAACCTTACTTCATCTGTAGAAGGACGCAACACTGTGCGCAAAGAGAGACGTAAGGAACTTGCATTTGAGCATAAGACTAAATGGGACTTGAGACGCTGGCGTGTACAACATTACGATGGACGTGATGGCTTTTGGGGTGAAACACGGAATAAGGATGCTTACAGCAATAACTCTCGTTATCGTTTCCGTGGATTGTATCCGTTCCTTTCTACTCAAACAGGTAAATATTTCTTCGATGCCCATTTCCAAATGGTAGGTTTGAGAACATTCGAGTATAATCCGATCGATTATTATTTCGAAATCCCTAATGGAGAAGTTGCTAAGAGCTTAGTGATTGATCAACAGCCAAATAGATAATGAGCAATAATAAAACACAGAATATGAAAAAAATAGTATTTTATTCTTTAATATGCGTACTGCTATCTTTCAGTTCCTGCGATTTGTTCAAGATGGACAATTACGATGAGCCGGCCGAAACACTGGAAGGAGAAGTAGTAGACGTGGCTACCGGCGAGCGTGTGCTTACCGATCAAGGTAGCGAAGGTATCCGTGTGAGTTTAACAGAACTTAGTTGGGGCGATAATGTTTTACATAATCCTTATTTTTATTGTATGCCTGACGGATCGTTTAGAAATACAAAATTGTTTAAAGGAAATTATAATATCCGTATCGATGGACCTTTTATTCCTCTCATCCGCGAAGCCGATGGCATTCTTTTGGCAGACGATACCAAAACAATGGATATAAAGGGCAAAACTAAGGTTAAGTTTGAAGTTCAACCTTTTCTCAAAGTAGAATGGGTAGAAGAGCCTACTGTTACAAATGGTATAATTAAAGCCAAGGTTAAGGTTACGCGCGCTGTGTCTGAAGAAGACTTCCGTGCAAAAATAGAACCGATGGGAAGTTATAATAATAGCTTTTTGAATATGACTGATATTCAGTTGTTCGTCAGCTATTCGTCAACAGTAGGATACCGTGCCCGTGACGAGAGATGGTCGAACCAAATAGAATATACAGGTTCAGCTTTTAACTCTTTGTTTGGTCAAACGATTACGATCGAATCTAATCCCAAAAAGCCTATTCCTTCCGGAAGAACTGTATTTATTCGTGCTGCTGCACGTATCAATTACGATACACCGAAAGGAAGTGGAACACGCAGATGGAATTATAATGAGCCAATGGAGGTGATGATTCCATAATGTAGAGAAAGTAAATTAGATTTAAGGTTTAAAGTAATTGACCTGCCGGTTAGGCTTTAAACCTTAAATCTTTATTTATTATCCTAAATCAGGTTATATTTGCAGATGTATACTAATGAGGTTTGTAATATATAAAGAAAATGCCCTTTGACAAGCCTTTGCTCTCTATGCAAAAAGTTATCTTCTATGTAACTTGATACTGATCTTAAACAAATTAAATTAACTTGGCTATTACCTTATTATGAAAAAGAATGTATTAATCTTATGCCTTTTGGGGCTTGGCCTTCAGCTGGGGGCTCAAACCAAAGACAATGTTAAAACCACATTCCAGACTTCACGAGAGTGGAGACCAACAATAGATACCCGAGCCGATGCGGTGATGGTATATGGAGTAGGTGGAAACCCTTCTGATAAATCGAAAAGAATACCGTTTGAAGAACGTGTACAATCGTGGCGCGACAGAGGTTATATTGCTCACTTCATGACAGGCATAGCTTGGGGCGAATACCAAGACTACTTTACAGGACAATGGGATGGCAAAATGCATCTGGACGAAGGTCAGGTGCAGCAAAATGGAGATACGATATGGCATGGACATATGGTTCCTTATATCGTTCCTACGCAGAACTACCTGAAATATATAAAAGAAAGACATGTAAAGCGGGTGATCGATGCAGGCATTGACGCCATATTTATGGAAGAACCCGAATTCTGGGCTCGTGCAGGCTATAGTGAAGCCTTCAAACGAGAATGGAAAAGCTATTATGGTTTTGACTGGAGACCACAACACGAGTCTCCCGAAAACACATACTTAGCCAATAAACTAAAATATCAATTGTATTACAATGCACTCAAAGAAGTGTTTACATACGCTAAAGAATATGGTAAGAGTCGGGGAATAGATGTGAAGTGTTATGTGCCCACACACTCACTGGTTAATTATTCGCAATGGATGATAGTTAGCCCTGAAGCAAGTTTGGCGTCTCTTGATTGTGTAGACGGATATATAGCCCAAGTATGGACGGGTACGTCAAGAGAACCAAACTACTTTGATGGAAAAGTAAAAGAGAGAGTCTTCGAAACAGCGTTTCTCGAATATGGCTCGATGGAGTCGATGACTGCTCCCACAGGCAGAAAGATGTTCTTTCTCACCGATCCGATCGAAGACTGGCCGAGAGACTGGGCAGATTACAAAAAGAACTATCAGGCAACCTTTACGGCTCAATTGTTATACCCCAATATAGCAGATTATGAAATAATGCCTTGGCCCGAACGTATTTATGAAGGACTTTACAGAACAAGTGCGAATAGTGACAAAAAGGAAAGAATCCCAAGACATTATTCTACACAAATGCAAATAATGGTAAACTCGCTGAACAGTATGCCTTTATCTGATAATAAGGTGACAGGCTCGCGAGGTATAAGCGTGCTGATGGCAAACTCACTGATGTTTCAACGATTTCCTACACACGCAGGATATGAAGACCCTCAGTTGGCAAACTTCTACGGGCAAGCGTTGCCTTTCCTTAAACGTGGAGTGCCTATAAAAACAGCCCATATAGAAAACTTAGGTTATAAAGAAGCACTAGCCGATACGAAGGTATTGCTTATGTCTTATTCGAATATGAAGCCTTTGTCTCCCGAAGCTCATACATATATAGCTCAGTGGGTGAAGGCCGGAGGTGTGTTGGTTTATAGCGGGCTCGATAGCGATCCGTTTCAGACTGTGCAGGAATGGTGGAATACAGGAGGCAATAAATACACTGCTCCGTCTAACCATCTGCTCGAGCAAATGAATATTGCCGTGTCGCCTAAAGAAGGTGAATACAGTTATGGAAAAGGAACTGTTTATATTATCAGAACCGATCCGAAAGACTTTGTTCTAAAAGCCCATAACGATAAGCAATTGCTCGATGTAGTGAAAAGAATGTACGAACAAAAAGCAAATGCAGGGAAGCTGATCTTTAAAAACAATTTCTATCTCCAAAGAGGAGCGTATGATCTGGTTGCCGTGCTCGACGAAAGCGTGAGCAATGAGCCTTATATAATAAAAGGGAATTTCATTGACTTATTTGATCCGAAGCTACCTGTATACCAATCGAAGACCGTAAATCCGGGAGAACAAGCGTTCTTGCTAAATATAGACAGAGTGGCAAATAAGCAGCGTCCGCAGGTGCTTGCCGCTGCATGCCGTGTATATGAAGAAAAGGTAGGTAAGGGTTCTTATTCGTTTGTTGCAAAAAGTCCTATAAATACTACGAATGCATCTCGTATTTTATTACCCCGAAAACCTGTGAGCGTATCGGTAAACGGCAAAGAAGAATTCTTGGCTAATGCATGGGATCAGCAGACCAAGACTTATTTATTAGAATTTGAGAATAATCCTGAGGGAGTATCTGTTAATATTAAATGGTAAATTATATACAAAACAAAAAGAAAATCGCATGAAGAGCATTGTGTTATATCTTCTTCCGCTGTTTGGCTTACTTGCATGTAAAAGCAGTGGTGTGAAAGATTATGAAGTGGTTAAGAATGAATTAAGAGCACCTGCGTACCCTTTGGTTACAATAGACCCATACACCAGTGCGTGGTCTATGACAGACAATCTGTACGATGGAGCTGTAAAGCACTGGACAGGAAAAGACTTTCCGCTTATAGGAGCCATAAAGGTGGATGGCGTTGCCTATCGTTTTATGGGTACTGAAGATGTAGAGTTGGATCCTCTTGTACCAACATCGGAGCAAGGCGAATGGTATGGAAGCTATACGACTACGCAGCCGGCAGCAAACTGGAAAGATAATAATTTCAACGATTCGTCTTGGAAAAAAGATAAAGGTGCATTCGGTACAAAGATAAATGAGCCTACAGCTAAAACAGATTGGACAACCGAAAATATCTGGGTCAGAAGACACATCGTTTTAGATGAGGATGTACAAGGAAAACAAATCTATCTGGAGTTTTCGAATGATGACGATGCCGTTTTTTACATCAATGGTATTGAAGTACATAATACAGGTTCGACATGCAACAAAAATGCAATGATTAAATTGTCGGCAGATGTTGTGAATGCACTAAAGAAAGGGGATAACTTGATAGCTGCTCAGTGTAAGAACCCTGTGGGTAACGGACTGTTGGATTTTGGTTTGCTGGTACAGAAAGAGATGCATACAGCTCTCGAAAAAACTGCCGTGCAAAAATCTGTAGATGTGCAAGCCACGCAGACGCATTACACATTTGCTTGTGGTGAGGTTGATCTGAAATTGACTTTCTCTGCTCCTCTGTTTATGGATGATTTGAACCTACTAACTCGTCCTGTAAATTATATTACCTATCAGGTTGTGGCTAATGATGGAAAGGCTCATGATGTACAAATATACTTCGAAGCTTCTCCACGCTGGGCTCTTGACCAACCTTATCAGGAGTCGGTAAGCCAGAGCTTTGAAGACAATGGTTTGTTATTCCTTAAATCGGGAAGCAAGGAACAGAATATACTCGCTAAAAAAGGCGACGATCTGCGCATCGACTGGGGGTATTTCTATTTGGTCGCCGAAAAAAATAATGTATCGGTTAATATTGGAGAGAGTAATACTTTGAGAACTAATTTCGTCAACAACGTTCAGGACGGGCAAGCAACCACAGGAGAAAATGAAAAGTCGAAAATGTCTTTGACTCATAATCTCGGCTCTGTCGAAAGCTTTTCAGGAAAAGTAATGATTGGTTATGATGATATCTATTCGATACAATATTTTGGAGATAACCTTCGCCCTTATTGGAATCAGGACGGCAACCAGACTATTGCAGGACAATTTCATGCGGCAAATAAAGAATACAACAAACTGATAGAAAAATGCTATGCGTTTGATAAAGAGCTAATGGATAAAGCATCTCTGGCGGGAGGAAAGAAATATGCAGAACTTTGTGCTTTGGCATATCGTCAAGCTATTACAGCTCATAAATTGGTGAAAGCCCCGAATGGTGATTTACTATTCTTGTCGAAAGAAAACAATAGTAATGGCTCTATTGGTACAGTGGATGTAACATATCCGTCAGCACCGTTGTTCTTGTATTACAATCCTGAACTGGCTAAAGGTCTATTGAACCATATATTCTATTATAGCGAAAGCGGTAAATGGACAAAACCTTTCCCTGCTCATGATGTTGGTACTTATCCATTGGCTAACGGACAAACTTACGGGGGGGACATGCCGATAGAAGAAGGAGGTAATATGCTCGCTCTTACAGCTGCTATCGCTGCTATGGAAGGCAACGCCAAGTATGCGGAGAAACATTGGGATGTACTGACTACATGGACAGATTACCTTGTGGAATACGGTCTCGATCCTGAGAACCAGTTGTGTACAGACGACTTTGCCGGTCACTTTGCTCACAATGTGAATTTGTCTGTTAAGGCCATTATGGGTGTTGCTTCGTATGGCAAGCTTGCGGATATGCTCGGGAAAAAAGATGTTGCCGAAAAGTATACCGCTAAGGCTAAGGAAATGGCACAGGAATGGATGAAGATGGCTGATGATGGAGATCATTATCGCCTTACATTCGACAAGCCGGGAACATGGAGCCAGAAGTATAATCTGGTATGGAATAAGCTTCTAAAGATGAATATATTCCCTGACGAAGTAGCTCAGAAAGAAATCGCTTACTATTTAGGCAAACAAAACAAATACGGACTACCTCTCGACAATCGTGAAACATATACCAAGACAGACTGGATAATATGGACTGCTACGCTTGCTGATGATAAAGCGACATTCGAGAAGTTTATAGATCCTTTGCATTTGTTTATGAACGAAACAGTAGACAGAATACCAATGTCCGATTGGGTATTTACAGATAAGCCAAACTACAGAGGATTTAAAGCCCGTTCGGTAGTCGGAGGCTATTATATCAAAATGCTGGAAGAAAAACTAAAAGGAAGTAAATAGGTTTTAGGCAACTATTTCATGGAAGGGGGTTCACAAATTATTTGTGAGCCTTCTTTTTTGTTGGAGTTCATTATTATCAAGTACCCTAAAAAATTATCTATATAAGAACAGAGGTTCAATAAAAAGGTGACAGAAAGAAATGAGGTTAAAAGTGTCACTTTTGTCACCTTTTTAGGGTTAAGGTGCTGTTCTATAGTTTGATGTTGTTTTTGAGAATTGTCACCTTTTGTTCCTCACTGATCTTAGAAATATGATTATTAAATAAAAAGAAGTAAAGTATGGATACTAAATTATTTGTAATAACTTTTTTTCTATTCGGAATAAGGTCGTATTTTTGCACACTAACTAAAATTTAGTTACATAGTACATTAATAAAACTGATTCGATGAATTTTGTTGAAGAATTAAGATGGAGAGGTATGATCCATGAAATCATGCCGGGTACGGAAGAGCAACTGCAAAAAGAATTAACTTCGGGCTATGTGGGTATCGACCCTACAGCCGACTCATTGCACATCGGACACTTGGTGGGCGTAATGATTTTGAAGCATTTTCAACGTGCAGGACATCGCCCGATAGCTCTCATCGGAGGAGCTACAGGTATGATTGGTGACCCTTCTATGAAGTCAGCCGAACGTAACCTATTGGACGAAGCAACTCTCCGCCATAATCAGGAATCGTTGAAAAAGCAACTTGCTAAGTTTCTCGATTTCGAGTCTGACAAACCCAATGCAGCCTTATTGGTAAACAACTATGACTGGATGAAAGATTTCTCTTTCCTGAACTTTATCCGCGACATAGGAAAGCATATCACAGTGAACTATATGATGTCTAAAGATTCTGTTAAGAAACGTCTTAACGGAGAGTCTTCGGAAGGAATGTCTTTTACTGAGTTCTCATACCAGTTGATGCAAGGTTACGACTTTCTTCACTTATATCAGACACTGGGTTGTCGTATTCAGATGGGAGGTTCCGATCAGTGGGGAAATATCACCACAGGGACTGAACTTATTCGTCGTAAAGCGGGAGGAGAGGCTTTTGCTCTTGTGTGTCCTCTGATAACTAAAGCCGATGGTACTAAATTCGGTAAGACAGAATCGGGCAATGTATGGCTCGACAGAAGATATACATCTCCTTATAAATTTTACCAGTTTTGGTTGAACGTAAGCGATGAAGACGCAGAGAAATATATCAAGATATTTACAGCACTCGATAAAGAAGAGATAGAAGGTTTGGTTGTTGAGCAAAAAGCAGCCCCTCATCTCAGAGCATTGCAAAAGCGTCTTGCTAAAGAAATAACCATAATGGTTCACTCTGAGGACGATTACAATCAGGCAGTGGAAGCTTCAAATATCCTATTTGGCAATGCTACAGCTGATGCTTTGAAGAAGCTGGACGAGGAAACTTTCCTTCAGGTGTTTGAAGGCGTTCCCACGTTCGATATTTCGAAAGATGAGCTTGCAGTAGGAATCAAAGCTGTTGATCTGTTGACAGAGAAAGCTGCTGTTTTTCCTTCGAAGGGAGAAATGCGTAAGACTGTGCAAGCGGGAGGTGTAATGATCAATAAAGAGAAGCTGGAAAACTTTGACGATGCTATTGACGCTTCATCTCTTATAGCCGGAAAATATATAATAGCACAAAAAGGGAAGAAAAATTACTTCCTGTTGATCGCAAAATAAAATAATTATTACTTTTGTACTCGCAAAAGTAATATTGTCTCATGGTGTAATGGTAGCACTGCAGATTCTGGATCTGCCTGTCTAGGTTCGAATCCTAGTGAGACAACAAAACTAAAGAGGCTGTCCTTTTTTCTGGGGGACAGCCTCTTCCTCTTTTTAGAATAGCCTCATTTTATTAATCGACCTAGTGTGTAAAAATTAAAACCTTATAAATCAGTGATTGGTTTATAATGAGGAACTAAGCTCTTCATTATAACCCAACCTACAAGATAGGCAAAAGCACATATACAGAATATAATAAAGTATCCTGCCGGCTTTCCTTCAAATCCCATAAATGTAAGCTGTACTTCGTCTGAGTAGACAAAGAGCTTTCCGGCAGACTTTTGTAAGATCATAGAGCTTATTCCTCCGGCCATACCGCCTATCCCTGTGATGGATGCAATAGCTCCTTTCGGGAACATATCTCCTATGGTAGAGAAAATATTAGCCGACCACGATTGATGTGCTGCACAGCCTATACCAATGGTTATGACAGGTAGCCACGGCGAAATAGTACCCAGCGGTTGTGCAAATAATACAACCAGCGGGAAGAAAGCAAAGATAAGCATCGCTCTCATGCGTGCGGCGTATGGATTCATTCCTGTCCTGTTCATAATGATGGTTGGTAATTTTCCTCCCAAAACAGAAAGCATGGTGATTGCATATAGTGTAAATATCAATGCAATACCCAATCCTTCGGAGGTCTTTATTCCAAATTGTGTATTCAGATATGAAGGTGTCCAGAAAAGGAAGAACCACCAGACCCCGTCGGTCATGAATTTGCCTGCGGCAAAAGCCCATGTCTGCTTGTATGAAAAGCATTTCCAGAAAGGTATCTTTTTCTCATCCTCCGCTTTTCCGGTATCTATAATACCTTCTTCATTTCGGTCTTGTTCTATATATGTCAACTCAGCTTCATTTACATGCTTGCTCTTTGCCGGTGCGTCATATATAAATATCCAAAACCCCATCCAAATAAAGCCTAATGCTCCAATTACGATAAAAGCCATTTCCCAACCCCAGCACTTTGCCAGCAAAGGGATACTCAGTGGTGCGACTAATGCGCCAATAGATGCTCCGGCATTAAAGATGCTGGTTGCATAAGCTCTGTCTTTCTTCGGGAAGTATTCGGCCGTTACCTTGATTGCAGCGGGGAAGTTACCAGCCTCGCCCAAGGCTAATATGCAACGGGCAAGTAAGAAACAATACATGCTGAAAGTAGCGATTACTACAGCAACATCGCCTGTCGCCGCAGCCAATTCTGCTGCACTATGCAGACCGACATGTGCTTCGGTTACCAGTCCGCAGACAGCATGAAGGCATGCTCCTACCGACCATACTCCGATAGCCCAAAGGAATCCTTTTTTGCTGCCCATCCAGTCGATAAAACGACCTGCAAACAGCATACAGACTGCATATATAAAAGAAAACATGGAAGTGATTGTTCCATAGTGGTTTTCATCCCAATGGAATTCAGGTTTTATGAATTCGTCCCAAGTAAGGGATAGTACTTGTCTGTCGAGATAGTTGATCGTAGTAGCAAAGAAAAGCATCAGGCAGATGGTCCACCTGTAATTTGTCATTTTTGTTTTTCCGGTATTCATAAGGTGTTTTTATATTGTTTTTGCTTTAGCTATTATCTCAAGAGCCATCTTACACATTTGCGTTATTCTACCCCAATCTTTCGCTGCGATAATCTCTTTCGGGAATAGGTTTGAACCCATACCCACACAAGTAACACCGGCTTTAAACCATTTCGTCAGATTTTCTTCAGTGGGTTCTACTCCGCCTGTCACCATAATATTCGACCATGGCATCGGAGCTTTTAGGTTCTTCACAAAAGAAGGACCTCCCACATCACCTGCCGGAAAGATTTTTACTACTTCTGCTCCCAACTCTTGTGCATAACCAACTTCGGATACCGATCCGCAACCGGGAATATACGCTACTTGCCTGCGGTTACACACTTTGAAGATATCAGGATTTAATAATGGGCCTACCACAAAGTTGGCTCCAAGCTGTAAAAACAAAGATGCTGTACCGGCATCGACAACCGATCCGATACCCAATATCATTTCGGGGCATTCTTTAGCTGCCCACTTATTAAGCTCTCCGAATATTTCATGCGCAAAATCACCTCGATTGGTGAACTCGAATACTCTTACACCTCCTTCATAACAGGCTTTGAGTACTTGTTTGGAGGTTTCGAGGTCGTTATGATAAAAAACAGGAACCATTCCTGTCTCTGCCATTACTTGACAGGCTTTTATTCTTGAAAATCGTGCCATCTATAGTCGTTTTATTTTAGAATTAAAAGGTATTGTATCAAAGAGCATGAACGAGCAAGCAGGTATGTTTTATATATATATCAATAAAAACAATGGATCGAGTTATCATACCCGCTTGCTGTTCATATTTTAGTTGTTTACTATTTTTTATTTTTTCAATTTTTATCTTGAAACACGACCCGAGCCATCCCCTTTCATCAGGTTTTCTACTTCGGCTACTGTTACAAGGTTATAATCGGCATATATTGTATGTTTCAGACATGATGCTGCAACCGCAAAATCGAGTGCCTTCTGATCGTCAGCAGGGTAGGTGATAAGTCCGTAGATAAGCCCACCCATAAAAGAGTCTCCTCCGCCCACACGATCAACGATGTGTGTGATGTCATATCTTTTCGATTGATAAAGCTTATCGGAATATAAGCAACCTCCCCATGTATTATGGTTTGCATTAATGGATCCACGCAATGTGATAATCACTTTCTTAGCACGTGGAAAGCGTTTCTTCAACTGAGTGCATACCGACTCAAATTCTGCAGCATCCACATCTCCTGCAGTATGTGCTACGTCAAAACCTTCGGGCTTGATACCGAAAACCTTTTCAGCATCTTCCTCATTGCCTAAAATGATATCACAACCTTCAACCAAAGCCGGCATAATATCAGAGGCTGACTTGCCATATTTCCAGAGGTTTTTTCTGTAGTTGAGGTCTGTAGAAACTGTAATACCTTTTTTGTTTGCTATTTTGATCGCTTCCAAGCATGCGTCTGCCGCTCCTTGCGATAGAGCCGGGGTGATGCCTGTCCAGTGAAACCATTGGGCATCTTTAATTACTTCTTCCCAGTCTATCATTCCTGGTTTTATGTCTGCCATAGCAGAATTAGCCCTGTCGTAAATAACTTTCGAAGCACGGGCAACTGCGCCAGTCTCCAGATAATAAATGCCTACACGGTCACCACCTCGTATAATATTCTGAACACCTACATTGTACTTTCTCAGATCAGAGATGCACCATTCTGCTATATCATTCTCAGGCAAGCGAGTTACATAGTCGGTAGGAATACCATAGTTGGATAGTGATACGGCTACGTTGGCCTCTCCGCCTCCAAATGTAGCGTTCAAGCTTGTTGACTGTATAAATCTTTGATATCCGGGAGCACTAAGGCGTAGCATGATTTCCCCGAATGTTACAACTTTCTTCATTGTTATGATTCTAATAATATTCTAGCGTTTAGTTATATTTAATTATCAATGGATGTTTTAACCCTTCTGAAAAGGTTTGGATATATCGCTCAAAATCACTCAACATAGGGAACCCAAATTCAGACCAACCATAACCTGTATAATATGTTACCGGAATGTTGGGTTGTTGGGCTGTAACTCCCAGAACATGAGTTTGTCTTTCTTTTTTGTTTGTTACAGGATTAATTATCTCATACGTGTCTATCTTGCTTTCTGTCATACCTTGAAGAAAAACAAGTCCTAGATATACGCCGGACGTTTTGGGTGTTGTTGGTTCGGCGTAAATAATATAGTTCTTGTCTAGAGAGCTGATAATTGAATCTCCTTTTTCTCGTTTAACAAAGCCCGCAGCTACAGGCATTGTTTCTTTTATGGTGTATGCCTGAATAACTTTTGATAATTGAGAGCCTGCATCTAAAGATATTGTTCTGCTTTCGGCTACTGATTGTGCGTTTATATTCAGGTTATTATAAGTCAGTTTGAACGTTGTGCGCAATGGACCATTATCAAGGAGTTCTTCTGATACAAAGTTTTCGTTCAGCCAAAGTTTGCTGTCTACATAAGGAGACATAGCACCTGCTCCAAGGCTATAGCCTGTCTTGTAATCATTGAGTCCCTCGTTCGGATCTTCTTGATAAGATATTGTTCCAGAGGTATCTTCTTTATACCATTTGTCTATGATAAGGTTATTGGTGCGTTTATACCAGATATTTATACCGTTCCCGGGACTATCTGTTTCAATACCGGCAGGACCATACATACGGAACGCCACACGGTCGTTTTCCCAAACGAAGCCATCTTTATGTCCGGAAAGAAGCCGTCCGAATGTTTTTGCTGTAAAGTGCTGAACCTCGCCTGTTTCTATCATAAATGACTTTGATTCGTTTGCTTTTAGTTGTGGTTGAAAAATAATTTTGCGGTCGTATGTCACTTGCGAAGGTATAATTTCACCTTCGGTCGTTTTAATGATATAAACCAGACTATCTGATACCACAATCCTATTCTTGATGCTATCGATGGGTATTTCTACTAATTCTGTCATCCGATCAAAATCCGTCGGGTTTTCGATCGTAATTATAACATCCTTTTCGGAACAGGCTAATAAGAATATCGTAGATAGTATTATGAGATATAATTTCTTCATTTCTATTGTTTTTTGAGTTTACAATATCTGCTTAAGGTTTAATGTAACTTGTCAGTAGATAAAGTGCCCATATCGTCATCAGTCCGATTTTATATTTTAAGATTGACCTTTAGAATTTAAAGAAGTTTTTGGCATTGTAATACGACACGTCCTCAACCAATTTGCCCAGAAATGGCAATTCGGAATAGGGGAGTAACCCTTGTTCAATATCTGTTCCGATGAGGTTGCATAGTATACGACGGAAATACTCGTGACGAGGGTACGACAAAAAGCTTCGGGAGTCTGTTAACATGCCTACAAAGCGGCTCAGTAGTCCAAGATTTGATAGAGAATTTATTTGAGCTTCCATCCCCGCTTTTTGGTCGAGGAACCACCAGCCCGATCCGAACTGTATTTTTCCTGCAACAGAACCATCCTGAAAGTTGCCAATCATGGTTGCAATCATATCATTATCGCGCGGGTTTAGGTTATATATGATTGTTTTAGTCAATTTGTTGTCAACGTCCAGTCTGTCAAGAAACTTTGACAATGCTTTAGCTACTGTGAAATCGCCAATGGAGTCGAACCCTGTATCTGCTCCTGCTTGCTTAAAGAGGCGCGTATTGTTATTTCGGATAACACCGTAATGAAACTGCTGAGTCCAGCCTTTTTCCCAATCCATGATTGCGCCTTCTACGAGTATGGCAGATTTGAATTTGATGATCTCTTCCTGTGATAGCTCTTTACCTCCATATACTTTGTTGAAAATAGCCTCTATTTCCTTCTGAGTATAGTCTTCGGCATAAAACTCTTCCATACCGTGATCGGAGAGCTTGCAGCCTACACCGGCAAAGAAGTCGTGGCGTTTGCGAAGAGCAGTAATCAAGTCAGTAAAGTTACTGATAGATATTCCCGAAACTTGAGATAGCTTCTCTACATAGATACGAAATACATGAGGCACTTCTACTGCCATTACTTTATCGGGACGCCATGTGGGGAGTACTTTTATAGGAAAGCCTTCATTTTTTAAGGCTACATGATATTCCAATGAATCTACAGGATCATCCGTGGTGCATACAGCCTCAACGTTGTAATGCTTCATCAATCCCCGAGCTGAGAATTCGGGTGTGCGAAGTTTTGCTGTGCACTCATCATATATCTCTTTTGCTGTCTCAGGTTTTAGCAACTTGGTAATACCAAAAGCTGTCTTTAATTCCAGGTGTGTCCAGTGATATAGTGGGTTACGCATGGTGTAGGGTACGGTTTCTGCCCATTTCTCAAACTTTTCCCAATCGCTGGTGTCTTTTCCTGTACAAAATCTTTCGCTAATGCCATTTGTACGCATTGCACGCCATTTGTAGTGATCTCCACTCAACCAGATCTCTCCCAGATTGTCGAATTGATAATCTTCTGCAATCATTTTAGGATCGAGGTGACAATGGTAGTCTATAATAGGCAAGGATTTAGCATGCTCGTGATATAACTGCTGAGCTGTTTCATTTTGCAATACAAAATTGTCATCTAGAAAGTGTTTCATGAGCTTTATGGTTTTATTTTCTTGAATCAGGTTTGCCAGTTAACTTCATTTATTAATTGTGTGCGCACACACAAATTATTGCAAATATAACTATTAATGATAACTAATCAATATGTGTGCGCACACATATTTTATGCTGTGTAGAGTAAATAGCAATATAATAGATTGTTATAAAGTTTTTGAGGGCTGAAAAATGTTTTAAAACATTTATATCGTACCCCTCCGTAGAATATAGTGTACGTAAAATATTAGACGCTTATTCGAATAATTCAGGATACTTCTCTTTGGATATGCAATGAATTTGATTTTTGATCTCTTCGTCTAAAATTGATCCCCATCCCAGTTTGTCAAATTCTTTTTCCAGAGCAAGGCATACTTCGAAGTCTTCTTCTGAGACTTTATATGTTTGTTCGTCTTTATTACCTGATATCGAAATTTCGAAACGGTTGTTCATTACCCACACATGCGCCTTGTATCCGTATATCTCTACGTATTGAGGCTGTTCCAAATCACAGAAGTGTGGTATTACTATTCTAAGTTTGTCCAGATCATCGATAGAATACGATTCTAACGGATCGAAAGCAATTGCTCCTTCGGCCAAGGTATTTAAGGCTACTCCTATCTGCGAAAGTTTAGCAATTAAGTCCTCTCTGTAGTCATATTGGAAGTAAACACAGAACGAATCGCCCTCACAGTTGTGTCCTCCACGCGAACGCATGTAATGGAAAAACTGCAATTGGCGGCACCAGCGAATTATTTCTTCTTTTGTATTGTTCTGAAAAAGCCTTTCTTCCGATATCTTGTCTATATTCATCAATATGTCGTTAATTAGGTTCTAAGATATTATATTTTTTGTTATCAGGAAAGAATTCATAGTCTCTGCTTTACATTCTTTAATTTCTCAAAAGAAGTAATTCTATGAAGCATTTGATTATTTTTGTCTCTATAAATAAGAAGTTAGAAGAGATAAATGCCTTTATTGAATTAAAATGCTCGGATGTTCCTCTCGTATATGATAGCAAGAGACTATACTTAATAATAAAATAGACTGGTTTGAGAAAATTGGTCGGTTTTGGTATTGGTTACTAATGAGAGAGATACAATCATAAAAGGATGCTTAATTCTAATTAAATGCATTTTAATAAATATTTAATACAGAACTAACATTTATTCTTCTGCTTTTTTAAGTACTCCTCTTTTACTTTGACGAACGTTAACGACTAATCATATTTTTATAACCTTAAAAATCTCCTTTTAGTATGTTCTTATTAAACACCTCCTGACTGAGCCTTAAAATTGTAATGAAAATTGTTTAACCGTTTTTTTGAAAAACAATAAATAGATTATGAAAAAATATCAAGAAAAATCAATTCCGAAAGAAAGATTCAGGAACTTGCATACACGGTTTCTATTTCTTCTCTTATTTATGTTTATGTCGCTTTTGGCATATTCACAAACCCAGATAACAAAGGGTACTGTATATGATTCATCAAATGATCCGATCATAGGAGCATCGGTTACCATCAAAGGTACTACAAAAGCAACAATGACTGATGTTGACGGTAAGTTTAGTATCGAAACTTCCCGAAATGATGTACTAATTGTATCATATATAGGATTCAGTAAGAAAGAAGTACCTGTAAATAATCAGAATAATCTGTCTATAATACTAGAAGAAAATCGTCAGGTTTTAGATGAGGTTGTAGTGGTGGGTTACGGAACTCAAAAAAAGACTACCCTTACAGGTGCTGTTTCTGCAATAAATAATAAAGAAATAAGTACAACAAAAAATGAGAGCTTAGTGAACATGATGACCGGGAAGATTCCCGGGGTAAGGGTTGTTCAGAGAAGTTCCGAGCCCGGTAGCTTTAATAACCGGTTCGATATTCGAGGATTAGGAAATCCCTTGGTAGTAATAGATGGTGTGCCGCGCGACGACTTTGCTCGAATGGACCCGAACGAAATAGAGAGTATATCGGTACTTAAAGATGCGTCTGCCGCTATTTATGGTGTACGGGCGGCTAACGGTGTAATCCTGATCACTACAAGAAAAGGAAACTCGGAAGGCAGTAAGTTTGATATAACATATTCGGCTAACTTCGGATTCCAGCAACCTATTGGCTTTCCTAACAGTACTGATGCAATTCAATATATGACATTGAAGAACGAGGCATCAAGAAGAAATTTCAACAATAACTATGTTAACCCTGTACCACTTCCGTACGGAGAGAGTGAGTTTGAAGCTTTCAATAATGGTACTCGTGTTTCATCCGATTGGAGAGGTGCTGTTATGAGAGATATAACTCCTCAGTCTCAACATTCGTTGAATATGGCGGGATCTTCTAAAAATATATCATACTTCTTTAATCTTGGATATATGAAACAAGATGGTATAACCAAGACTAAATATCCGAATTATGATAAGTGGAATGTAAGAGCCAATGTTGATGCTAAGATTACAAGCTTTTTGAGAAGTGAATTCAGGGTAGCGGGTATGATGGACGAACGCAACGATATCAATGGCGGTTCTTGGAACCTGATTAAGAATACATGGTTGGCAAAATCAACAGAGTCGATATATGCCAATAACAATCCACTGTATCCTACAGCCGAAACAGACGAAAACCCGTTGTTGTTGATGGATCCTAACAAGTCGGGATACTTTAATAATAAAGGACGTTCTTTTCAGTCATCTTTGGCATTGATCTTTGATGTACCCGGAGTGAAAGGTCTTTCGGCAAAAGCAATGTATAGCTACGACTATAAAGATAATGACTGGAAGAATTATGTGAGAACATACTCACTTTACAAATATGATACAGGAAATGATACATATAATGAGTATGTGAAAAATACACCGTCTAAAGTTGCACGTGGATTTGGTAAAAATATTTCAAATTTGATGCAGCTGTCTTTAAATTATGACCGTACATTCTTCGAAAAACACAATGTGAAGGCGTTGTTCCTTTATGAAGAAAGTGGTAATGAAGGAGACAACTTCAATGCACAACGTAATCTTTCCTTAGAGGTTTTACACCTGTTTGCGGGTGATGCAGACGGTCAGATTGCAGGTATGGATGCAGGAGGACTTTATGATCAGCAGCGAAAAAGTTTTGTAGGTCGTATTAACTATGATTATGCGTCAAAATATTTACTCGAATTCAGCTTCAGACGTGACGGTTCATCCAAATTTAGTTCAAATGGTCGTTGGGGATGGTTCCCATCTGCATCTGCCGGTTGGAGAATTTCGGAAGAAAAGTTTGTGAAGGAGTTTGAGCCACTATCTTTTATTAATAATCTGAAGATCAGATCCAGCTATGGTGAAATGGGTGATGACGGAGCATTAAATTATCAATTCCTTACCGGATATGATTATCCTTCGGGAGGTGCTGTATTTGGAGGTGAGTTTATTAATGGTATCGGATTCCGTGGTATAGCCAATACATACCTTACATGGTACACCTCTAAGACATTTAATATTGGAGTAGATATCGACCTATGGGATGGTTTACTTGGTTTCCAATATGACTATTTTATCAGAAAAAGAGAAGGGCTGTTTACAGACCGTTTACTTTCACTACCGGGAACTTATGGAGCTAAACTTCCTCAGGAGAACCTGAATAGTGATAAAACAATGGGATATGAGGTTGTTTTGACTCACAGAAATAAAGTTAGTGATTTTGTTTATAATGTTTCTGCAAACATGTCGCTTACTCGTACCAAAAACGACTATTTCGAGCAAGGACGTGCAGGTAACTCATACGAACATTGGAAAGGTAATTACAATAATCGTTACAAAAATATCTGGTGGGGACAAACCTATGGCGGACAATTTACCTCTTACGACCAGATCCTTAATTATGACGTCAATGCAGGCGGAGGAAATCATGCTACATTGCCGGGAGATTATTACTATAAAGATCTGAATGGAGACGGTGTTATTGATGGTTGGGACGAAACTCCTATTGCCACAAGAGAATTGCCTTATATAAATTATGGTATTACTCTGGCTGCTGAATATAAAGGTATAGATATAAATATGCTATTTCAGGGAACAGCTAAGTCGTGGACAAGATATTACGAAATGTTAAATGTGCCATTAGCGTTTGATAAGAACACCTTAGATTTCTTTATGGATCGTTGGCATCCGACAGATCCTAATGCCGATGTTTATGATCCGAATACAGAATGGACTTCAGGATTCTTCCCGATGACAGGTAACGGGTCGGCATGGGGCGAAGGTACAAGAGCAGTTCAGAATGCGGCATATTTGCGTCTGAAGTCTATAGAGCTTGGCTATACATTGCCTAAAAAACTGACAACAAAGGTTGGGGTAAGCAATGCCCGCATCTATGTAAATGCTTATAACCTGTTTACTCTTACAGGCTTGAAATATATCGATCCGGAGCATCCGGGCGGAGGAGCAGATGCTAATGATAAACCCGAAAATGACTTATATGGCTATATGTATCCATTAACTCGTACATATAATGTCGGCTTTAGTCTTACTTTTTAAAGATATACTATTATGAAAAAATTAAAATATTTATTATTGGCTTTGGTTGTTGGAGGATTCTTTGCTTGTAACGATCTCGAAGTTGATCCCCCTAATATATTGACTGATAAAGATATCTTCAACTCAGAATCGGGTGTAACAGCCTACTTGACACGTTTGTATAGTGAGTTGCCCATTGAGGACTTCAAATATAACAGAACAGAAGGCTTTAATAAGTTTACAGCTTTCTGGGGATTAGGAGCAAATACAGGAGAATGGCTTCAGGCAAATGATTTCAGACAGTGGGATATAAATGGGAATGGCTTTGGTTACTGGCCTTATTCAGATATTCGTAATGCAAATTATTTTCTTAAATACTTGGGAGAATATGCTTCAAAGTATACCGAAGAGCAAGTGAATGCGTGGTTGGCTGAGGCTCGTTTTTGTCGGGCATACTATTACTTTGGAATGGTAAAACGCTATGGTGGAGTGCCTATCGTAAAAGAATTGCAATCATATCCTGAACAATCCATTGAGGAGCTGAGAGTTCCGAGAGATAAGGAAGAAGCTGTCTATGATTTTATTAGCGAAGATTTGCAATGGGCTGTCGATCACTTACCCGAAAGAAGCGTATCCGGCAGAGCTAATAAATATGTTGCAGCTGCATTGAAATCCAGAGCTATGTTGTTTGCCGGTTCTATCGCCAAATATGGCAAAGATTACTTTGTAGGAACTCCTGCTCACGATGCCGGATTGGTTGGTATACCTGAAGGTAGAGCTACAGATTATTTTAAGCAGAGTTACGATGCCGCTAAGTTGCTTGAAGGTCATTATGATCTGTATCAAAAAAATTCGGATTTGGTGCAAAACTATGTAGATGTATTCTTGGATACGAATAGCCCCGAAAACGTGTTTATAAAAGACTTCGTTTATATGGACAATGTAGAGGGATCACGTCACAGCTGGGATGCATTTGCTTCACCACGGTCTAGTTCGAGTAGCTATGCGGGTGCTCTTTGCCCTACATTGGATGTTGTTGAAATGCTTGGAGAAGTAAAGGTAAACGACACGCAAGGCAATCCTATAAAATTCAATGCAAGAGAAGATCTGTTGACTACTTTAGCTCCACGTCAGAGAGCAATAGCCCTCTTCCCGGGAGAAGTTTTCAGAGGAAAAGTGGTTGATGTTCAGGCAGGACTCTATGAGAATTATAGCCTTACAGCAGAGCCGATAAGAACCAATGATATTTATGCAAAATATAAAGCGACCAATGGTAAAGAATACAACATTATAGGGTATGATGGTATTGGTACAGCTGCATCGCCATCCAGTCCTACTGGCTTGCACATGAGGAAGTACAACAATTATAAAGTAAGTGTTGCTGAAGCAAATCTTTGGAAGTCTACCCAAGCGTGGATTGATATCCGCTATGCAGAGGTACTCCTTAATAGGGCAGAAGCTGCATTTGAATTGGGAACAGGCGAAATGAAAGCAGAAGCTTTGGCTCAGATCAACAAGATAAGAAGCAGGGGTGGCGACAACTCGTTAAACCTTTCTGAATTGACAATAGATAAAATCAGAACAGAGCGTCAATGTGAATTAGCCTTCGAAAACCAGACTTGGTGGGATTTGCGTCGTTGGAGAATAGGTGAACAAATAAGAGAGAAACGCTACCATGCCCTTTATCCATATTATATCATCAATGAGAATAAATGGATATTTAAGAAGGCGGAAGAGCCTCATCGTACAGGGTACACATTCAATATAATACAATATTACGAACCTATACCTGGTGGTGAAATAGGTAAGAACCCTAATCTATTACCGAATAATCCACTATATTAAAAATCAGGAGTTATGAAAAAGATATTTAAATATTTATTCTTCATCACAATCGCATTCACTGTTACATCTTGTATGACAGATATTGATGATTTTGATTCACCGAAAGAAACGCTCAAAGGAACTGTTTATGACAAATTTACGGGAAAACCGATGATGACCGAAACAGGGCATATGCGTATCAAGCTCGAAGAATTGAGCTGGAGTGATACTCCAACCCCTCAATACTTTGGGAATAAGCAGGATGGGACATATTTCAATTCCATGATTTTCAAAGGACACTACAGAGTTACTTTAGAAAATGGCCCTTTTGTTCCCATCGATCCGGTAGAAATAGATATCAAAGGTACAGTAACTCAAGATTTCACAGTTGAACCATATTTACATCTCGAAATAACAGATATCATTCAGAATGGAACTTCTGCTACTGTCAAGTTCAAGATTTCGAGCGAGGTGGATATGTATCAGGTTACCGATGCGAAGGTTTTTGTAAACAATACATCCTTTGTGGGTAATGGTGCATACATAAGCGATTACGGACGAAATGAACTAGACCTGAAAGGTATGACTAATGCTACGATCTATGCAACCGAGCATTCTATGACTATCGACGGGCTTAAGTCGGGACGCAAATTCTACCTCAGAGCCGGAGCACGTGTTGCAGATCCTATCGTAAAGGGATATAATTATTCTGAGATTAAAGAAATAACAATACCATAATGATTATAAGAGGCTGTCATGAGAAGTTCAAAAATCACTTCTCAGACAGCCTTAAAAAAATAGAAAAAGTTATAGATGGGAGTCGATGTATATAATGATGTAGATTTAGGTAAAAAAGGTTGAAGTAACAACGGTACAGAAGTATACAAAATATATTTTCTCTGTATCGTTGTTTTAATCAAATAAATAGACCGAAACCAAATAAGCTCTGATACTTTCTGTTTATAAAACTATTTAACAAATAATTCAACATTATAAAGCATGATATTTTTTAGAAAACGTTATGGTAAACTACTGTTTATCATGTGGCTTGTACTTGTTAGTCATATCCCATTATGTGCACAGCAAGAGCAATTATTCAGAGACGAAAGAGCTCCTATGCACGATCGTATCATAGACTTATTGTCAAAACTAACGATAGAAGAAAAAATAAGCCTTCTTACCGCCACTTCGTCCGGTATTCCGCGTTTAGAAATTCCTAAATACTATCATGGAAATGAGGCTCTGCATGGAGTGGTACGCCCCGGACGGTTCACCGTTTTTCCGCAAGCTATAGGACTTGCCAGCATGTGGAATCCAGAGTTGCATTATCAGATAGCAACAGCCATTTCTGACGAAGCACGTGCGAGATGGAATCAACTGGAGCAAGGTAGGCTTCAAAAAGAACGCTTTACAGACCTTCTTACATTTTGGTCTCCTACCGTGAATATGGCTCGTGACCCACGTTGGGGGCGTACTCCCGAAACCTATGGCGAAGATCCTTATTTGTCGGGCGTTTTAGGTACTGCATTTGTAAAAGGCTTGCAGGGAGACGATCCTACTTATTTGAAGATAGTAGCTACTCCAAAACATTTTGCTGCAAATAACGAAGAACATAATCGTTTTACGGCGAATCCTCAGATATCGGAAAGGCAATTGAGGGAATATTATCTTCCTGCCTTCGAAATGTGTGTAAGAGAAGGGAAATCAGCGTCCATCATGTCGGCTTACAATGCCATTAATGATGTTCCGTGTACGGCAAACCCTTGGTTGTTGACCAAAGTTTTAAGGAACGATTGGGGATTTAACGGATATGTTGTTTCAGACTGTGGAGGTCCAAGCCTTCTGGTTTCGGCGATGAAATATGTAAAGACAAAAGAAGCCGCAGCAACACTTTCAATCAAAGCCGGACTTGATCTCGAGTGTGGCGATGATGTATATATGCAACCTCTTTTGAATGCATACAATCAGTATATGGTTTCGCAAGCTGACATCGATTCTGCTGCATACAGAGTGCTGCGGGCACGTATGAAATTAGGATTATTTGATGATCCTGATCATAACCCGTACAGCAAAATATCGCCTTCGGTGATAGGTTCAGAAAAACACAAAGAACTGGCTCTCGAATCCGCACGTCAGAGTATTGTCTTGTTGAAAAACAAAGACAAGGCATTACCATTAAATCCTAAAAAGATAAAATCAATAGCAGTTGTAGGTATAAATGCCGGTAATAGTGAGTTCGGAGATTATAGCGGTATTCCCGCCAATGCCCCCATCTCTATACTGCAAGGAATAAAAGATCAGGTAGGGAAGGATGTGAAAGTCGTATATGCACCATGGAAATCTGCTGCCGATGGAAAAGAAATGATATCTGCGTCTTATTTTCCACAAGGATTGAAATCGGAATATTTTACAAATATGGAACTATCGGGTACACCGAAGGTGCGTACCGAGGAATGGGTAAATTTTGAGCCTGCTAATCAGGCTCCCGATCCCTTTATTCCGCCTTTTCCATTATCTATCCGTTGGACAGGGAAACTCAAACCCACCGTGTCGGGAAATTATACATTGTACTATACAGCCGATGATGGTTCTCGTCTTTTCATCAATGGAGAAAAACTCATAGATGCTTGGCAAGAAAGGAGCATTGCTACAGATTCGGTTACTTACTATTTTGAAGCAGGGAAGGAGTATGATCTTAGAGCTGAATATTTTAATAATCGCGATAATTCTATTGCTAAGCTTTACTGGAAAATACCAACTATAGGCACACAACAGCGACTTGATATGTATGGCGAAGCGGGTAAAGCAGTTCGCGAGTGCGAGCAGGTAGTTGCTGTATTAGGTATCAATAAAACGATAGAGAGAGAAGGACAAGACCGATACGATATACACTTGCCTGCTGATCAGATGGAATTTATACAGGAAATCTATAAAGTGAATCCAAATATTACGGTTGTATTGGTTGCAGGAAGTTCTCTTGCAATCAACTGGATGGAAGACAAAATTCCGGCGATTGTTAATGCTTGGTATCCCGGCGAACAGGGAGGAAAGGCTGTAGCCGAGGTATTATTTGGTCGTTATAATCCCGCCGGAAGACTACCTCTTACATACTATAGCAGCTTGAATGAAGTTCCTGCTTTTGATGATTATGATGTAACCAAAGGAAGGGGCTATCAGTACTTCAAAGGGAAACCCTTATATCCTTTCGGATATGGTCTAAGTTATACATCTTTCGTATATAAGAATCTTAGACTGACCGAAAATAACGAATTCGTAAATCTGGTTTTCGACCTGAAGAATACCGGTAAGATGGATGGTGATGAAGTTTCGCAGGTATATGTAAAGTTACCCGAAACAGGAGTAATAATGCCTATTAAAGAATTGAAAGGTTTTAAAAGAAGCTTTATAAAGAAAGGAGAAACAAAGAGAATTGAAATTGAAATCAAAAAAGAACAGTTGAGATATTGGAATGAAGAGTTGGGAAAATTTGTAGTTCCTGAAGGAGTATATGAATTTATGGTTGGAGCGTCTTCTTCCGATATCAGGTTATCTGAAAAGTATAATCTAATGCCATCGAAATAGATTTCAGCAGCTTCTTTTCATCTTCAGAAAGCACTGATTTCTTAGAAAAACTGTTGAAGAGCTTATTGTCGTAAACAATTAAAGTGGTCGGCTCGAAACGTAACCGTTAGAGCCGTCTACACGCTCTTTATATGCCTATATAATCTAATTTTTTATCAAAAACATTATCAATCATGGAAAATTCTTCACATTACAGAGTGTTTACAAGACAATCTCTTGTTTGGATTATACTCTTTATTTTTGGAGTGTATAGTCCATTGTACGGACAATCGTGGAAGGCCTCGGGGGCGGATCAGTATCCTAAATTAGAAACTTTTGTTTCCGCCTTATCGGCTACCGATAGAGGTATTGTGGGTGACGGAGTCACCGATAATACAGCTGCGATACAAACAGCTTTAAACGACATAGCAACATGGGGTGGAGGTGCTCTTTATCTGCCCGATGGCAAATATGTAATCAATGGCGGACTGATAATTCCTAAAGGAGTTATTCTCCGTGGCGATTGGAAAAAGCCTGTGAAAGGAGAGCCGATAGGTGGTACGATCCTTATGGGATTTGCCGGTAGGGGCGATGTGAATGGCTCGCCTTTGCTCACTCTCGAATCTGCATCGGCTGTTATGGATATCGCTATTTGGTATCCCGAACAGAACCCCGATAATATAGTTGCATATCCCCCATCTATTTTGTTCGGAAAACCCGGCTATTGGGGTAATGACTTTGCGAATGCAAAGAACGTGACATTTGTAAATTCATATATCGGGCTCATGTATTCGAGAACAAATACAGGCGGCTGCCCTATTGTAAATGGAATGTATGGAACACCGCTTTCGGTAGGTGTAGAAATAGATAATATAGGTGATGTAGGGCGAATTGAGAATATCGATTTCTCACCAAGTTATTGGGCCTCATCAGGGTTGACAGGCTCTCCTGCTGCCGGAAGCGCTTTTGCAAACTGGATATACGAGCATGGGACAGGAATCGTAATGCGCAGGAACGACTGGTCGTATACTACGTATGTTCATGTAGAAAAATACAATAAAGGAATACTATTGGGCTATTCGATGTCGGCAGGCAGCGAAGGTTTTACTCCAAACGGACATTATTATGATTTGACGTTTAAGGATTGTAAAACAGCTGTCTATGCAGAAGCTGTGAATGATGTAGGTCTCTTGTGTTCTAACCTGAAAATACAAAATTGTGAAACCGGATTTTCTTTCAGACCGAATACAGGCGGAGTATTTCAGATACAAGCTTCTCAGATTGAAGCTACCTCCGAGGCTATTTCAGTGGATAAATCATCGGGGACAAAAATTTTGTTGAATCAGTCGTTAGTAAGCAAAGGTGCAATCAACATCGGCGGAGGTTCGCTTGTTGCCAATAATAATGATTTCAACAATGATAAGCCGCAGATAACTATTGGTATTGCTGCAAGGTCTATTTTAAATGGAAATCGTTTCTCGAAAGAGGTTGATATCAAGAATAAATCTATTCTCGAAAATGTAATAGACCATACGCCTGTTTCTATGGCACAAGTACCAAGCTTTGAAAAAATACAGGATCAGAGCAGAAAGCCATCGAGAGAAATGCTTTACAATGCTGCGGCTGCACCATACAATGCTATAGGAAACGGGACAACCGATAATACGAATGCCATACAAACAGCCTTGAATCAGGCCGGAACTGATGGCGGAGGGATTGTTTTTCTTCCTCCGGGTAAGTATAAAGTCTTGGGACACCTGACAATTCCTTCGGGGGTAGAGCTAAGAGGGGCATCTGATATTCCTTCTTCTCCACTTGGCAAAGGTAGTATTATAGAAGCTTATGCAGATAAAGGCAATCCGAACGGAACTCCATTTATTAAATTGTCTTCAAATAGCGGTATTCGTGCACTGGCATTTAATTATCCCGAACAGGATGCACGTTTACTACCTAATATGCCATCATATCCTTATTGTATACAGGCTACAGGAGCTAATACGTATGTTATAAATATAGGGGTAAGGGCTACAGATAAATTTCTCGATTTGTTTACTTACAAATGTGATAATCATTTTGTAGACTATGTCATGGGACATGTGTTTACATCCGGGGTAAAGATCGGTGGCAACTCCAAAGACGGGATTGTACAAAATGTACATGTGAATGTAAACGCTTATGCCTACGGTGGCGAATCGAAATGGGGAAGCTGGCCAAATTCTCCTAATCCGAGTAGTGAAGGAAATCTCATCGACGCTTCTTACGTGCATGGAACAAATCATCTTCAGTTTTTAGAGGTGGGTTCGTGTGAAAACTTACGCTTATATAACGACTTTATCTTTGGAGGGCATAATGGTTTTATCCTGAATGACAATGCCAAAGGCTCATCTTTAGGATTGGGTATAGACGGTAGTATAAGTGCATTCAAGGTAGTTGGAAGCGGAATCGAGTCTTTTGATCTTATCAATACCCAGATCGTTGCTTTTGGTAGCGATAGCCGATATATTGAAACAAGCCCGAACTTTACAGGGAAGGTTACTTTCTTTAATTCAGACTATTGGGGAAATCCAACAAAAGGCCTTGCATTGTCGGGAGGAAAGGTAGAAATGCAAACAGCACACTTCCATCATCCGGGACAAACAGGATTGGCTTCATTAGCTTCCGGCTCAGAGTTGAGCCTTCAGGCTTCATCTGTTATGCCTGTCAACAACCTTTTGATAGGTGGAGGAGAAGCAGGATTGTCAGTCGTTTCATCGATAACAAACTCTTCGGGAATTAATACTGCCAATGTGAAACTTTGGAAAAATAACCTTGCCCATTCTCCAAAGCTGTCAGGCGAAAATGTTTACGACCGTACAGGCTGGTCGGCTTCTGCATCGAATAATACAAATGGCGCAAGAAACGCATTGGATGGTAATCCTGCTACCCGATGGGATACTGAAGCGGTTCAAGCTCCGGGGCAATGGTTCTTGGTAGATATGAACGAAGAAAAAGATATTGATGCTATTATTCTTGATTATTCAGCCAGCTCGGGAGATTATCCTGTAGGTTATGAGATTCTCGTGTCAAGCGATGGGGCTTCGTGGAATAGTGTAGCTACAGGAAAAGGGAATAGCAACATGTTGTTTGTTATCCTAGACCAAACAGTAAAAGGACGATACATAAAAATAAACCAAACCGGATCGAAAGACTTGTACTGGTCAATCCACGAATTTTATGTTTATAAGTCTGAAGAAGTAGCCGAGGAAGTTCCTCTGGATATGACAGGATGGATTGCTTCTGCATCGAATAATACGAATGCGGCTCAGAATGCAATAGATTATAATGATGAAACCCGATGGGATACAGAAGCTCTTCAAGCTCCGGGACAGTGGTTTATGGTAGATATGAGAAAAGAACAGGAGTTTGATAAATTGGTGTTGGACTGTACCAAAAGTCCGAATGATTTTCCTGTTTCTTACGAAGTATATGTCTCTAATGACGGTACAACATGGGGAAGCCCTATACATACAGGTAATGGCAGCCCGAATAGCTTTATTATAAAGTTTGAGTCGCAGAAGTACAGATATATCCGCATTGTTCAGACAGGAACTAATCCGGGTGGTTACTGGTCGATACATGAATTTAGGGTATATAACACAAATGCAACGACTCCGATCTCCAACTCTCACAACTATGAGCATTACATCATGTACGGACAAAGCTTGTCTACAGGGCATGAATCGGATAAGCTGTCTACCGATAACCTTGATGGAAACTATATGATAGGAAGCCAAGTCTGGATAAACTATGGAAATCAGGCACTAAACACATTGAGCCCTTTAGTAGCTACCGAATATGGTACAGCTTTGGGTGAGAGTCCGTTGCACGGAGCTGTCAATCATTTACGTAAGCAAGTTCCGTTAATGCATGATGCTACGGGTAAAGAGAATCGTATTTTGGCAACATCGAGTGGAACAAGTGGAAAGAATATAGAAGAGCTTTCGAAAGAATACCAAGGCTCGGAAGTATTATATAATAATTATATCACAGCTCTGGAAAAAGCAAAAACGATTATTGACAGAACCAACAGTACTATTTCTTGTCCGGCTATCATATTCATGCAAGGAGAATTCAATTATTACAACGAGTATGGTACAGGACTTGATGGACACGAGGGGACTGCATCGGGAGATAAAGCGACATATAAGAATTTACTTATGACGCTAAAAAATAATATGCAAGCAGATGCTAAAGCACATTATCAGCAGGCTGACAATCCGGTTTTCTATACCTATCAGGCAGGAGCTCAATATACAAAAGGTAGAAGCTTAGAAATAGGAATGGCGCAACTCGAAGCTGCGAATGCAAATAGTGATATTATATGTGTTGGACCCATCTATCCGATGACAGACGTTGGAGGGCACTTGGATGCAAATGGTTACCGTTGGTATGGCGAAATGATAGGGAAGGTGATATATAAAACGAAGGTTTTAGGTGAAACTTTTACACCACTGCAACCAATAGAAATCTCTCGTATTGAAGGAAATCAAAAGCAAGTACGTATAAAATACATTGCTCCGAAGCTGCCATTGGTACTTGATAACAAAACCTTATTAGAAATGCCTAATTATGGATTTAACATTTATCTGAACGATGTAGAGCAAAGCATTCAGAACGTAGTGATAGACGGATCGGAACAGGATTGTGTCCTTATTACTTGTGCCAATAACCTGGATGGAGCTATCGAGGTTACTTATGCGGGTGTAGATGCTACATTGTCAGGGCGAAACTTGCGAGGACATGGAAATCTGCGCGATAGCGATGACTATCAGGCATTCTTCAATTACGAACATAAAACATGGAACAATTCTCCTACTACAAGTGGAGAACCAATGGATGCTTCAGGGAATGTTATTGATGGAAAACATTATCCATTATATAATTTTAGTGTTGCTTTCTACTACAAGTTAGATGCAGACAAGGATAAATATATTGTTCCTAACCTGAGCGATATGTATTCAGATACCGACATAAGCTCGCTGAAAGTAAATGGCGATGATTGGGATATTGAGAATACTTATGTCTTAGATTGTGGTTCCTCAGCGGATAAGATCGATGTGGCCGTTATTCCTGCTACCGGAGCCATAGTAAGTGGAGGCAAGTCTTTCTCTATGGATGTGAAAAAGCCGGGTTTGTATGAGAAGGTTATCACAGTAACTGCCGCAGATGGTATAGCAAGCAAAAGCTATACGCTGAAAGTAGAAGTGCCAATTCCTTTCAATAGTATAGTAGTACAGAAGTGGAACAATATTTTAGCTGTTAATAATAATGCGGCTACAAATGGAGGTTACGTTTTCAAAGATTACCAATGGTTTAGAAATGGAGAAAAGATTGGAACCAACAAACAATATTATTCTGCCGGAGGTAAAGAAACCGACATTCTCGATAAAGCTGCTTTGTATTCTGTAAGGATGACGACAGCAGACGGGAAAAGTTTTTCTACCTGTCAGGGAAGTGCACTCCTTAAGAGTTCGTCAACAAAGGTATATCCTAATCCGGTGAATGCTTTAGAAGTAATCAGTTTGGAAACAGATCTGGATGAGGATATGTTGAAAGGGGCAAAACTACAAGTATACACTATTGCGGGAAGTTTAGAAAAATCAATTCCTGTGGTAGGTAAAGTAACGCCGTTTACACTATCCAAAGCAGGAACATTTATAGTAAAACTTCGAACAAAGAGTGGCTTTGAAGAAGAGTTTAAGATAATAGCAAAATAAGTATAATGTATGAAAATCAAGAAAATTACAGTTCTGTTGGCTATGGCATTACTTATCAGTTCTGCCATACGCTCGCAGGATAACAAACATGAAGTGTTTTTCTCTGCAACGGGAGGAATATCTTCATTGAAATATAAAATAAATGAAGGAGATAATAAGCTGGCGTTTGGTTCTTCTGTTGGGGTGGGTTACAATTACTTTCTCTCAGAAAACTGGGCGTTGAATACCGGGCTCGAATTATCTTTTATGAACTCGAAAGGACTTATGGATAATATCTCTGATGAGTATAATGCTATAGATGCCAATAACGATGAATTTCGATTTGCATATTCCATTCATTCGGTTGAAGAGAAGCAGAATGCTATATTCCTGAATATACCTCTTATGGTTCAATTCCAACAATCTGTATCGAAAGGTTTTTATGCTGCCGTTGGAGGGAAAATAGGAATACCGGTCAGTGGAAAATATACAACTACTCTTTCCAATTTGTCTACTACTGCTTATTATGCCGACATTGATCTTCTTATCGATAAAGATAATGAAGTAAATGGTATAGGTCATTTTGCAGGGGCAGAGAAAAAAGCTGATTTGGATATGAAGCTGTCTTTTATGTTATCTGCCGAGGTTGGAAATAAATGGAGGCTTACCGATAAGCTAGCTCTTTATTCGGGTGTATACTGTGATTACGGACTTAACGATGTGCGGAAAAACAAAGAAAAGAGTTCTTTGTTGGGGTATAATAAGCAACATCCATCCGATTTCGAAGTAAATAGTATAACTGCATCAAAGTATCTTAAAGCAGAGGGCACAAAAGTGCTTACCGAAAAAATGTATCCAATATCTATTGGAGTGAAATTAAAATTAGCATTTGCTTATTAATATTCACAAATGTAAAAGAGGCTGCCTGAGAAGTAATTTTCAGGCAGCCTTTTCTTTATAGTATTTTTATCCTTACACTAATTACTGCTGATAATCTGAGCCAGAGATACTTGATATTTTTCGCCTAACAGCGTTGCATACTCTTTGCAAAAACTGTTATATGTACTTTTAGCGAGACTTTTTTTACCTTGTTTGTAATACACCCTGCATTTCGCAAAAAGAGCTTCCTCATTAAGTGTATCAAATAAGAAAATCAGGTTTGATGCCTTAAGAATAGCGTTGGCTTTTCCTGAATTAATTTCACGTAGAAGTATGCCCAATAAAAAGTCGATTGCAAAATCTGAATATGTGGCTTTAAGAGAGTCCAGCCATTCTTCTTGAGTGAAAGGTAAGAGCTGTCCATAACCTAATAGTTCCAATAGCTTGGACTCGGAATCCGTATCTTCCATTATTGCCTTTTGCGGTAGCCTCATGTATTTAAGTACCTCAAGATAATCGCAAATAGAGTTGTCTTCAATGGCTATCTTCCAGAAGCTATTGTTGTTTTGTACTTGCACATTCCCAATCTTTTCTAGCACCTGATTCAGTCGATTCATGGATACATTTCTGTTGTTTCTTGCCGATTTTTCATCTTTGTCGGGCCATATCAGACTATCTATCACTTTACTGTTTATACCGGGGCCATTTTCACTATTTAAAATTATAGCAAGTACCAGACTTTTTAGTGTTGGAGTGAAGAGATCTGTAATATCTTTACCCTCAGAGTCCTTTACATTGAAAAAACCGAGTAGAGAAATAGCCTGACGAGAACGATCGTAATATATTTCATCGTTATTGATCAGGGATTCATCTTCTGTAAGATCATCCGTTAATGAGAAAGCGGAATGAATAGATTTTTCTTTCTTCTTTCTCATTCTTATATAAATGGTGTATCCTGCGACTAAGCATATCACAGCGAAAGCTGCTGCAATATATATTGTTTTAGACTCATTTGACTCGGAGGTTTTAGCCGATTGCAATATTTGGCCAGATGCTATAGGCGGATATGCTATGCTATACAGATCGATTTCTGAATTGCCTCTTTTGTAATCCTTACAGAATAGAGCGTACAGTTTGTTCTCTTTTTCGGGCTTCATCAGAGTCGAAAAATTGTAGTCAGCATTCAATTCCAAAGAGTCTATATAGGCCAATTCTTCAATTACAGGTTTTTTTCTAGCCACCTTTAGCAATATTTGTTTTCCAAGAGCTTTTGATATAACTAAAAATGAATCCTCTTCCTTGTTATAGATCATATTTCCACATGGCAGAAAATGATTAGAATTATTATATTCCCAGCATAGAGATACTTTCATTGTTTTCAGGTCGATAGCATAAAGATCGGCGGTAATGATAGAAGTCAATTCCTGTTTTCCGCTTTGGTTTCCTTCTCCTCCATAAATGTACAATGTATCGCCAACTATTGCCGATGCCGACGAATAGCGAGGGGAAATTACATTTAGTTGTTGGGTATTCCATTCATTGGTGGCGGGATTGATCACGGTCAAATCGTTTTTATATCGATAGAACCCATAGCCGCCGAATGTAATTATTGAGGAATTTGAATTCCACAAAGCGGACGTGTGATGCCAATACGACGGCTCTAAAGCAGGTGCACGGTTGCTGCTCCATGTTTTATTTTCGAAAGAAAAAACAGATATAAACTTTTCCTCCAGATTATACGAAATCAGTTCATTCTTTTTAGGGTTAAAAACAACATGATTCGTATTTATATTGGCAGGCCTTCCAGATTTTACATATATAGTATCTTGCTGGTTGGTGATTACATTGTAAGAAATAATCTGTTTATTGTCAGGAATAAAATATATAATACCTCTTCCTGCATCGAATGCATACTGTATATATGTTTTATTATTTGTAGATAATGAAAAATGCTTAGTCCAGTTGGCGTAAGAGTCTATTATCCAGTCGGGGCTCATTACTGTGGCTTGGGCTTGTTTCAGATCATCATAGCATTCGGTCTTATTGTGCTGCTTTAGAATCCAATGCCTGAATAATTTATCTCCATGCGATAGCTTAATATCCTTTATGATCATCGGCGGAACTTCTTCCGTTGAAAAACCTGTAAGGTTTGACTTCCCGAAACAGATAATGGCTTCCTTCCAATCTCCTTTCTTTAATGTCAAAGTTTTGGAAAAATCTTTATACTTTATTTTTAGTGATTGATCTTTGTTTGATATCGTTATTGCTACGTGAAACCATTCGTTTAGTTTGAGATCTGTTAGTATGGGGATAATTTCATCATTAATTACCATGATTGGAAAATTTCCACTATTGCCCGAACTAAATCCGAGAGTTACTGAGGATTTCGATTCACTGATTATTTTTACAGTAGAGCCATATAGTATAGATGTATTCTCATATTTCAAATCAAACTCCAGAGTCAATTCGTCTTTGATGTCGATATAGTTTCCGTTTTCCAAAAGCAATCCTGTCCGGTCTGCTGCTAATACCTCGTACGATTTAAATCTTAATCCGTACTCAGAATTATCTGATATGCAGGGTTGGACAATATTGAATAACAGGAGAAATAGGGCGAGTGTGTATTTCATGGAAGCTTTTATTTAAAAAGGTCTTTGTGTGAACAATACAACCAATAAGTAACATACAAAATTAATGATTTTTTTCATGATAAGTTATGAGAACTTTATAATAAGTGATTTAAAAAATAAAGGAATACGGGAGTTTCTATAGCTTTTATCTTTAAAGAGCATTTTAACTGAATTTTAATTCTTAATTAATAGGTGTGCTTATGTAAATTTAAGTATCTCCCTTTTTTTTTGTAGTAAAGCAAAAAATATCATGAAATATGCCTTCGTCTCTTGTCTTGATTGGGGAGATGTATTCGCCTAACGAATTGTCGTAGCTAAGTGATATCGCAAAGAAAGACGAAACAATTAATTAAATAAAATACCAAATGAATTTTAAAGGAATTTTTTTTGTGCTTGCCGCAATAATATTGATGCTGCCCTCGGGTAGAATATTGGCGCAAGGGCGAAAGCATGCGCCAACAACTGCATATCCCAGTTACAAAGGAATGATCATGGCTGGGTACCAAGGGTGGTTTCGGGCTCCAGCGGATGGAGTTATGTATCCCGACGAAAAACAAGTACGCATAGACATGTGGCCCGATATGCGAGAATACGAAAAAACATATCTTACGGGGCTTAAACTAGCCGATGGGTCTACTGCACGCTTTTTCAGTTCTACTGATAAGAGTACAGTTGATCTGCATTTCAAATGGATGCAGGAGTATGGAGTTGATGGCGTTTTTATGCAACGCTTCTTCAGTGCTGCTCAGGCTAAAGCACGGCAAGGCGGTCAAACGGCAGTTATCAAGAATGCATTTGAAGCAGCGTCTAAGTATCAGCGTGCTATCGCTATCATGTACGATCTTTCGGGACTCAGCAAGTCGGGAGAAGACAGCTCAAGTCTCATAGAAGACTGGAAATACTTGGTTGACTCTATCAAGGTGACAAACCAGAAAGGAAATAAAACATATTTGTTTTTTAATGGTAAGCCGCTTGTTGCGATATGGGGTATCGGATTTCCCGACAGGCCTTATAATACTCGTGATATCGGTATTGATCGTTTTATCGATTTTCTCAAAAATGATCCTGAATATGGAGGCTGTAGTGTAATGCTTGGAGTTCCTACCTTCTGGCGCGAACTCAATGCAGACTGCCTTCCCGATCCTTACTTGCATACAATTATCCGCAAGGCAGATATTGTTCTTCCGTGGACTGTACAGCGTTTTTCTCCTCTATTGCACAATGATATGGATCGCTATCGTGACTTAATAATCGGAGATATAGAGTGGTGCAGACAAAACAAAATAGATTATGTGCCTTGTGTTACACCCGGTTTTAGCTGGCATAATCTCAGTAGGTTCGAGTTCCCTGATGATATTAAACCCTCCGGGTCGATACCGCGTCAGGGCGGGCGTTTTTACTGGCAACAGATATTCACGGCTATCAATGCAGGGGCTAGTATGCTTTATGTAGCTATGTTTGATGAGGTAAACGAAGGTACAGCTATATTCAAATGTAGCGACAATCCTCCGGTAAGTGATATAGCCAAGTTTGTAGGTATGGATGGTATGCCATCCGACCACTATTTGTGGCTTACAGGAGAAGCAACAAAAATGATGCGTAAAGAAAAACCATTGAGTATCAAAATGCCAAAACGAGAATAATTAATATTCTTGAATAATACTTTATAGCGTATTATTATATTGATTTTATACGAAAAATAACTGAGATAATTTTATAAATTTAAAAGGTTAATGCTTCTGCAACCTGAATAAATGCCAAACAAAATAAAAATGAGAAAGTATTTTATACTAACTGTTCTGATTGCCCTTTCCATTAGTATGTATGCAACGGAAAGAATAAAATATCCTTACCCGTTCAACCCTATGCAAGGGTTGGTAAATGATTTGGAAAAGCCATACAGACAAGAGTTATGCCTGAACGGTAAATGGGACTTTATGCCGATATACGGAGCGAAAGCGTCAGACTTTAAGAAGCCTGTGACTTTCAAAAAAGAAAACGTTGCTATAAAGATACCGTCACCATGGAATGTAAATCATTTTACAGACGGACAGGGGGGAGACTTTACTGCTTATCCAAGTTATCCCAAAGAGTGGGAAAAAGCCGAGATAGGCTGGATGCGGAAGAATGTGTCTGTCCCCTCAGATTGGAGTGGTAAACAGGTTATTCTTCATTTTGAAGCTGTGATGGGGAAAACGGAGGTGTATGTAAATGGTCAGAAAGTGGCTGAAAACTTTGAATTATTCCTACCCTTCGAAGCGGATATAACATCTTTCATAAAGCCCGGACAAGAAAATGAAATACTTGTGGGTGTAGCCAAAGGCAGCTTGTTTGATAATCATGGAAAATATGGGCGTAGAACCTACGTAGGAGGGTCTATGTGGGGCATCGAGATGGTAGGGATATGGCAAGACGTATATATGTTTGCCTATAATCAGGTGTATATAGAAGACTTGTTTATTCAGCCCGATGTACAGAATAAAAAATTAAGAATAGAGCTCGATATAAAAAACGCATCTTCGCAGAAGCGAACTGTAAACTTGGATGCTGAGGTAAAAAAATGGTACAATCTGGCTGGACGTACAATTAATGAAAGTCCCGAACAGAAAGGAGAGGTCGCTGCTCAGGCTTCATTGACTTTTTCTACAGAAAAAAAGATTGTATTACAACCCAACTCAACTACAAAAGTTATAATTGAAAAAACTGTAAACGGAGAACTCGAATATTGGACACCCGAAACACCAAATCTTTATGGCTTGGTCGTAAATCTGACCGAAAACAATAAAACAATAGATAAGAAGTATAACCGTTTTGGTTGGCGTCAGTTTACAATTTCAGGAGATAGGTTGTTGCTGAATGGCAAACAGATATTCTTAAGAGGCGACTCATGGCACTTTATGGGAGTACCTCAGATGACGCGCCGCTATCCTTGGGCGTGGTTTAGTATGCTTAAAGACGTGAATGCAAACGCAGTTCGTTTACATGCTCAGCCTTTCCCTCGTTTTTATCTGGATGTTGCCGACGAAATGGGTATCTGCATACTGGATGAAACGGGTATCTGGTCGAGCGACGGAGGGCCGAAGATAGATAGCGACGATTATTGGGAGAGTTGTGTAGAACATATTCGCCGTCTTATAAAAAGAGATAAGAACCATGCATCGGTGTTCGGCTGGAGTGTTTGCAACGAAACAGTTCCTGTAGCGGTACATGTATTTAAAGCACCTGAAGAGCTCATTCAAAAACAACTAGATGAGATAAATCGATGGGTAAAGGTGACAGCCGAACTAGACCCTACTCGACCTTGGATATCGGGCGATGGAGAAACCGACCGACCAACCGATCTGCCTACTGTTATCGGTCATTACGGTGGTATGGGCGGTATGCGGAAATGGGCATCGGAAGGAAAACCGTGGGGGATAGGAGAGCAGAGTATGGCATATTACGGAACTCCTAAACAATCATCAGAGTATAACGGTAATAGATCTTACGAGAGTATGCTCGGTAGGATGGAGGGTGTAGCAATAGAAAGCTATGAACTTATAAAAACTCAACGTGAGTTGAATGCTTCGTATAGCAGTATATTCAATCTGGCATGGTATGGATTGCAACCTCTTGAGCTGGGAATGAAAGATACAACACGCCCTCCTGTTGCAGATGATGGTATCTTCTTCGACTTCCAAGAAGGCGGATATGGAATGCAGCCGGAGCGCTTAGGCCCATATACTACTACTCTCAATCCGGGATATGATCTGTCGTTGCCCCTTTATAGAGAATGGCCTTTGCTAGATGCTGTGCGCAAGGCTAATGCAACGCCGATACTGCCGTATAGCGGAAAGATAGAAGATAAAAAAGAAATAGAAAAAGTAGTTCCAGCCGTCGATGCTATTGTATTATATGCCTCAGCAGATTCGAAACTAAAGGAAAATTTTGAAAATTTAGGATTGAAAATCCTCACTGATGCAAAGATCACAAATAAAACTTTGGTAATAATAGACGGAAATAATCCTCCGACAAACACTAAAGAACAACAGTTAAAAGTACAGAAGGCGATTGAAGCCGAAGCAAAAATTCTCGTAATGGGAGTAAATCCACAATCAAGAGATTTCATCAATGCTATCCTTCCTTATTCTGTATCGTTGGAAGATAGAAAAGCTACTTCGTTTTTGAAAGAGGGAACACCTATTTTGTTGCAAGGATTAAATCATGCTGATTTTTATTTCTCAGAACTTATTCCACGAGGCAAAACGGCAATGCATTATGGTATGTCAGGAGATTTTGTAATGAAATCGGATGTATTATTGAGAGCATGCAATACCGATTGGCAACGTTGGAATTATCAGGCTGAGACATCGAAGACCGCAAATGTCTTCCGTAGCGAGCGAGAATCTAAAGGAGCCGATGTGGTAATAGCCTCTCTCAAACAAGGGAATGCTGAAATAATTCTTTCTACACTCGACCTTTCAGAAATAGCCTTAGAGACTCAGTCTTTGCTTACCAAAATGCTATTGAATCTGGGAGCTGCTATTTCCAATGATAATATAAAAAGCATGCAGGCATTAGATACTAAGGCGCAGTTACAAAAGTCACTAGTTGTATCCTTAAGTAAAGATGCTCATTCGGTAGAAGATTTATTGTCAACCGATTTTCTGAAGGGTGAGGCGGATATTATTCCTCAACTGAATACAATATCTGACAATCAATCGTGGGCAGTAGCAATTGCCGAAAATGGATTGTTTTCATTGGCAAAGCCCGAAAGAGACAGAACGGCTGTGGCTTATATGAGTTTTTGGATATATAGCCCACGCTCATTGAGTAATCTGCTGGCTGAGCCTGATATGCCGAGTTTGGATATGTTTTTAGACTTTGAAGGTGGATTTGCAGTTTACCTGAACAAGAATAAAGTATTTTCAAAAGAAAGCGTTGGGCAGGCAGAGACTAAGGTTCCTAATATAATGCTGGATAAAGGATGGAATCATATGGTTATAAAATTGGTGAATCCGAGGAATAATTCCCAGATAAAAACGAACATCCGTTTCAACTCGGCAGATAAAAACTTTATGAAGCAGATATTATCGTCTGTAGTAAGATAACGTGAAATAAAGAAAGAATAAGACATGAAAATAAAATCGATATTATTATCCTTTTTCATATTGACTTGTATAGTCTCTTGTGGACAGAAACAAAATAGCACATCGAAAGAGAATGATAAGAATTATAAGTACGATTCGTATAATGGTTTGGTAATGGCGGGCTATCAGGGTTGGTTCAATGCCCCGGATGATGGTGCTAACAGGGGTTGGTATCATTACAAAGGGAGAAAAGGATTCTGTCCCGGATCGAGCTCAGTAGACTATTGGCCTGATGTATCGGAATATGAGAAGACATATAAGACAGAGTTTGTTTTTCCCGATGGAAGCCCTGCATATACCTTTAGTTCGTATGACGAGTCTACTGTTGATACCCATTTTCGATGGATGAAAGAATATGGACTCGATGGTGTATTTATGCAACGGTTTGTGAATGAAATAAAGAATCCGAGCGGCAAGAATCATTTCAACAAAGTGCTGACCTCGGCAATGAAGGCAGCACAGAAATATCAACGGGCTATATGTGTGATGTACGACCTGAGTGGCATGCGCTCGGGTGATGAAAAAGTTTTGCTGGACGATTTTGACGAGTTGGTAAAAGCTTATGACATCAAAGATCAAAAGAAAAATCTGTCTTATCTCCATCACAATGGAAAACCATTGGTGGTGATATGGGGCGTAGGATTTAATGATAATAGAGCATACGGATTATCTGATATAGAAATCATGGTGGATAAACTTAAAGAAAGCGGATTTAGTATTATGCTGGGAGTCCCTACATACTGGCGTACTCTTACTTCAGATACTATGGAAGATCCGAAGCTCCATGAGTTGATAAGAAAAAGTGATATAATTATGCCTTGGTTTGTAGGGCGTTACAATGAGGCTTCATATTCTCCTTTTGCCAAGCTTATATCTGAAGACATAGCCTGGTGTAAAGAAAATAAAGTAGATTATGTTCCTTTGGCCTTCCCCGGCTTTTCGTGGAAAAATCTGAAAGGTGATAATACCTTGCAGATACCTCGTAATAGAGGTTCATTTTTGTGGAAACAAATGAGTGAGTCGATAAAAGCAGGTGCAAAGTCTCTCTATATAGCAATGTTTGATGAAATTGATGAGGGAACAGCCATCTTCAAATGTGCAACACAAGTTCCTGTTGGCATATCGGGAAGCACTTTTGTTCCTATCGAAGAAGGATTGCAGAGTGATCATTATTTATGGTTGGTAGGAGAAGCAGGTAAAATGCTTCGCAAAGAAAGAGAGTTGACAACCTCTCTGCCTCAAAGAAAATAAATATCTTTTGGTAGATCATTAGAGAATGAGTTCCTCCTAAAGTTTTACCCATTTGATTTCAGATAGCGGCTTATAGAATGCTTATAGCCGCTATTGTTGTATAACAACCGAATACAAAAGCATAGAAACATTTTGCAAGGATGGTTGAAAATGACTATATTTAACATCTTTAAGTCAAATGCCAGTGTAAATTATTTAATTGTTAATTTTATATCATAAAAATTCATGAAATTAAACTTGATCTTAGCATTCCTTTTGGTTGCTGTTATGGCAACATCTCAAACAAGAGATTGGGAGAATCCCGAAGTTTTTGCTATCAATAAAGAAAAACCCAGAGCCACGTTCTTGTCCTATCCCGATGCAAAGCTTGCAGCTCAAGATGACTATTCGGCATCACCTTACTTTATGTCGTTAGATGGTACTTGGAAGTTTCATTGGGTGGCTAAGCCATCCGAAGCTCCTGCTGATTTTTATAAAGAAAACTATGATGTAAGCAAATGGACAGATATGCCTGTACCGGGAAATTGGGAGTTTAACGGATTTGGTATTCCCATCTACACCAATGTAATTTACCCATTCGCAACAAATCCGCCTTATGTAAATGAGAACGATAATCCCGTAGGTTCGTATAAGCATCAATTTGATCTCCCTCAGACATGGGACGGACGCAAAGTGTTCATTCACTTTGAAGGTGGAACTACCGCTATGTATCTGTGGATAAATGGCCAGAAGGTAGGGTATACCGAGAATGCAAAGAGCCCGGCTGAATTTGATATTACTCCTTATGTGCGAAAAGGAAAAAATACATTAGCTTGTCAGGTTTATAAATATAGTGATGGGTCGTACATTGAAGATCAGGATATGTGGCGATTGGGAGGTATCAATCGCAGTGTTTATCTCTATAGCACAGCAGAGACACGTATATCAGACTTTTTTGCACATCCTGACTTGGATGCTAATTACAAGAATGGGTTGTTTAGTCTTGATGTGGAATTGAAAAATTATGCTACCCAGAATAAAAATCAAACAGTAGAAGTTGCTTTGCTCGATGGTACAGGAAAAAGTGTATTTAGTAAATCTCAAAAAGTAACTGTTCCTTCTAATGGTTTGAAAGAAACAACTTTTAGCGGTACAGTGTCTAATCCGTTAAAATGGACAGCCGAAACGCCTAACTTATATACTTTGCTGATCTCTCTGAAAGATGAGAAAAACAATATTGTAGAGGTTACATCTAGCAAAATAGGTTTCCGTAAAATAGAAATCAAAAAAGCCCAAGTCCTTATTAATGGAAAAAAGGTGTACTTTAAAGGAGTCAATCTGCACGAATATAATTATAAGACAGGGCAGGTTGTAAACCGCGAGGTGATGATGCGCAATATACAGTTGATGAAAGAATTGAATATTAATGCCGTGCGTACATCTCACTATCCTCAGCCTACATTGTGGTATAAGCTGTGCGACCAATACGGAATCTATCTGGTAGATGAGGCAAATCAAGAGTCGCATGGATTGGGATATGGTCCGAGCAATGTATCTAACCTTCCTGAATGGAATGCCACTCATATGGACAGAATAAAGAACGTGGTGGAAAGAGATAAAAATCATGCGTCTGTTATTTTCTGGTCGTTAGGGAATGAGTCTGGCAATGGCAAAGCATTTTTCGATACTTATGATTGGGCAAAAGCAAGAGATAAGAGTCGTCCAGTGCAATACGAACAAGCACATCAAAGAGACAGGAATACTGATATATTCTGCCCGATGTATCCATCATGGGAATCTATGAAGCGTGATGCTGCCAGAGATTTGGAGAAACCTTATATTATGTGTGAATATGCACATGCTATGGGAAATAGTATGGGTAATATGCAAGAATACTGGGACGTTATGCGTAGCAGCAAGAATATGCAAGGAGGTTTTATTTGGGAATGGTACAATCATGGTTTCCCTGCAAAAGATGATCAAGGCAGATTCTTTTGGGCGTATGGCGGCGACCTCGGCGGATATAACCTTGTTAATGATGGAAATTTCTGTATGGATGGTATGATTAGCCCCGATCAGAATTATTTGCCACATACTCACATTGTAAAGAAAGTGTATCAGAATATACTATTCAAAGTGAAAGACTTGAATAATGGTATCATAACAGTGATAAATGATTATAAATTCACTGATCTTACAAATGACAATTACTCTTACGAATGGGTGTTGTTGAAGAATGGCAACGTGGAATCGAAAGGAATATTTGACGTATCCGTCCCTGCCGACTCTCAGAAAGATGTGAAACTAAATATACCGCAAATAAAGGCTGAGCCGGGAGTAGAGCATTTCTTGCAAGTTTACGCTTACAATAAGAAAGAAACAGCTTTCCTAAAGGCTGGATTTGAAGTAGCAAAAGAAGAATTTGCATACGATACAAACAACTATTTTACTGAAAAAGGAAAGTCAGGCTCATTAAATATTTCTAAAGAGCAGGATCAGATAATCGTAACAGCAGGCACTCTGAAATATCAGTTTGCGACAAAAGACATTCGTCGTGGACTTACCCGGTTTGAGAGCGACGGAAGACCTGTAATGCGCGAATTGCCTCGTCTCAACTTCTGGAGGGGGCCTACCGATAATGACTTTGGAGCAAACGATCAGATTAATCTTCGCTTGTGGGAAGTGGCAGGAGATAATACGCGTTACAGCTATTTGGGCAGTGAAGAGAAAGACGGAAATATTGCTATAAAATATGAATGCAAACTGTCTGCCATAGAAGCAAAAGTAGATCTGACGTATACTGTAAATAAGGATGGAAGCCTGAATATAAAAGCTGATTATAAGGCATTGTCAGATAATTTGCCGGATATGATGCGATTTGGAATGATAATGACTTTGCCTAGAGAATACAATGACTTTGCATGGTATGGACGTGGTCCTCATGAAAATTATATAGATCGCAAACATGATACATTCATGGGTGTTTGGAAAGGAAAAGTAGAAGATCAGGCATTTAGTTATTATCGTCCACAAGAAACAGGAAATAAAACTGATGTGCGTTGGTTGACTCTCACAAATGACCAGAATAAAGGTGTTCGTGTTGAAGGAGGGCAACCTTTGTCTGTAAGTGCAACTAATTATAAGCCGGAAGATCTGGATCCGGGTAGAACCAAAAAGCAACAGCACTGGTCGGATGTATTGCCTCGAAATGAAGTCGTACTTTGTGTTGATTTGTTTCAACGCGGGGTAGCCGGCTTAGATTCGTGGGGTGCAAGACCTTTAAGCAAGTATAGTTTTACTGATAAAGAATATAGTTACAACTTTACGATAAGCCTTGAGAAGTAACTTATAAAAAATATAATACTCATGAAATGCTTGTGTTAAATAAAAACACAAGCATTTCTTTTTTATTTAAAAGGAATACAATCTCTACTGTCTACCGAATGAAAGGCTTTTAACTACAGTATACTCTCTATCCAAAAAGTTTAAGTCATACATCATCTTATTTATTTGAAATTATGTTGTTATTTTTGTACAAGTTCGTAGAAGTAGTAATATAGACAAATATGTAACACAAGATATCACATGAAAAAGAGTTATGCTAGTTATTTATTATGTATCCTATTGCTTTGTTTATATTCCTCTTTTGCAAAAGCAAATAATCCATATATTGTAAACTTTGATAGAAACACATACGGTGCAGCAAACAAAAACTGGTCTATAGATCAGGATGAAAGAGGGTGTACTTATTTTGGAAATGATATCGGGTTGCTACAATTTAATGGCGTAGAGTGGAAGCTTTTTCAGATGGCCAACAGGTCTGTGGTAAGGAGTGTGGCAGTACTCGATCATCAAACGATATTTACCGGCGGTTATGAAGAATTTGGCCTTTGGAAAAGGGACATTTCCGGGCAATTGAAATATACATCATTAAAATCTTTGGTTGATCAGAAATCGATGCAGGAAAATGATTTCTGGAAGATATGGTTTAATGATAATAAGGTGTACTTTCAATCTTTTAATTCCATTTTCATATATGATTATAAAACTGTTAAGCAAATAAAGATAAATAAGAATATTCTTTTTTTGCTGAAAGTACGTGGACAATTTTGGGTACAAGAAATGCAAGGCGAATTGTTCCGATTGATAGACGATAAGCTTACAAAAATAAATGATGGAGCGTTTTTCACAGGGAAAGATGTCAGAACGATTTTACCTTACAAAAAAGATCAATATTTGATCTGTACTGCAACTAACGGTCTTTATATCTATGATGGGGTGAAAATCTCCCCTTGGAATACTCCCATTTCATCAGCGTTGAAGCTAAATGAACTTAATTGTGGATTACTCACTTCACGAGGGACATATTTCTTTGGTTCTATCCTTAACGGTATATATGAGGTTGACGGAAACGGCAATATATTAAATCATTTTTCTACAGCCACAGAGCTTAACAACAATACGGTATTATCGTTGCGCGAAGACAAAAACGGAAATTTTTGGGCCGGATTAGATAGGGGGATAGCATATATACAGTATCTCGATAACATGAGCTATTATACTGACCCGAATGGAAATATAGGGGCTGTATATGATGCTTTTTATTGGAAAAATAAACTCTATATAGGAACTAATCAGGGGCTGTTTTATATGCCTGAGGGTAAACTGCAATCAGTAAACTCTCTAGAAAACCTTAGATTGGTAAACGGAACGCAAGGACAAGTATGGAGCTTGCGTGTTATAGACAATAAGCTGATATGTTGCCACAATCGTGGAGCGATGATTATCGAGGATGATAAGTCATATCCTTACCTGCCTTTTATAATGTCTGGCATCTATGATATAAAAGAATATACGGTAAATAAAGCTGAAATATTGGCTGTATCAACTTACAATCACCTGAAGATAGTTCATAAAGGAACAAATAAGGTGTATGATATAGACGAGAGCCGAGGACCTGTCTTCAAGAGTGAACTCGATCATCTGGGAAATATATGGGTTCAACATCCATACAAAGGGACTTACAGATACCTATTCAATGAGGATGTGATGGGTGTAAAGAGCTGGAGTTATTATGGAGATAATACGCAAGAAAATCTTCCTCATAAATTATCCATGTTTAAAGTGGGAGGGCGTATAATCTTGTTCGGTGATAATAATTTTCTGACGTATGACGAAATAGATAATACGATCAAGCCAAACGAGAAGCTGAACAACTGCTTTAAGTCTATTAATAAAATAAAGAAGATTATTCATATCAAGGATAATTCTTTCTGGGCTATAACGGATAAAAGCCTTTTCAAATTCAGTTACGATGGGAGTGAAGCCAAAATTGAAGAAAGATATAATATAGGTGTTCACAAACTATCGTTAGTAGAAGGATACGAGAATATTTCTATCTTGAATGATTCAATAAACTTCATTTGTTTAGATAATGGCTTCCTACTCTATAATGACAAAATTCCTGCAAAGAAATATAAGTCGGTTCAGGACAGACCATATCTGGAAACCTTAGAGATAAAATCAACGAAAGGAAAGTTCGATTTTAGAGATCCGGCAACATTGTCTGAGGTGCCTTACGAATATAATTCGGTTACTTTTAGTTTTATATCCGATCAGGTATTAAGCCGGAATCTTTTATTCCAGTACAAGCTGGTAGGAATAGATAATGAATGGTCGAAACCTCAGAAGATAGATAAAGTAACCTATGACCGTTTATCTGCCGGAAAATATACGTTTATGCTTCGTACTACAGACAATATTGGTTACACATCCGAGATTACTACGTCTCAGTTTGTTGTATTGTCTCCTTGGTATTTATCTTTGTGGGCTTACCTGATCTATATATTACTTATTATGTTTGTTGCATATATCGTATGGGTTATCATCCTAAGGAGATATAAGAATAAACACCTGCAAAAAATAAGACAGAGAGAAGCCGAAAGACTACAAACCATAAATCAGGAATTGCAAAGTGAAATAGAGAAAAAAGATGCCGAAATATTTGATCAGACTTCATTTACTATCCAAAAGAATGAGATTATACTGTCTATAAAAGAAGTGATTGATGAGTTTTGTCTTTCAAGTGATAATAAAACTTTGAAGCTTTTATATCAGAAGGTATTGCCTATCTTAAACAATAATTTGGAGGATGATAATGACTGGAAAATCTTACTAATAAAATTTGAACAGAAACACACTAATTTCTTCAAGAAATTGAAGATTCTATATCCCGAACTCACCCCCAACGACCTTAAACTTTGCGCATGTTTGAAGCTAAATCTCGAGACAAAAGACATTGCCTCTCTTATGAATTTATCGACGAGATCGGTCGAAAACAATCGTTATAGACTGAGAAAGAAACTTAACCTCAGGTCTACACAGAATCTAAATGATTTTATTTTAAATCTCGATTGATTTTAAATAATTATCTGTAATACATATGTTTATATCTGTTAGAGTGGAAAGTGTGCATTGTTAATGTACGTTAAATAGAGCGTGTGCGTATTTGATGTGAACCCTCCTTTTATATCATTTTGTCTGTGTGCTTTAATTTTGGCATAAATCTAAATATCATGGAAAGAGTCACCTCACTCTATAGCCGGTTGGCTATTGTAAACATTACTCCTGCCTTATTATTTAGATTAATTGGTTAACAGTTAATTAAAGTAATTTGAACTATGAAAAAATCCAAAAAAGACTTTATTTCAGGGAATCTGAATTCACTGATTTTGCGGTATTTATTATGGCTCTTTCCTAAAAGTTGTGGAGATATAATTTTTCCTAACTTTGTTTAATGGAAAGTGGCTATGAATTATTATTACCCGAAG
>NZ_MKVC01000033.1:0-76816 GCF_001899125.1 Dysgonomonas sp. 37-18
AGCTACGCTCAGAGGAGTAAAGCATATACCCTATTTTTTATTTAGATTAACGAATATTTATGCCTAGTCCACAACTTTTAGGGAAGAGCCGGTACAGTCAGACGAATCGATTGTCCGGTTTTATTTCGGCAATATTCAATTTGCCAGAAATTATTAATCATATCCCACCTGAGGTTATATATGTCATGAAAAACCATACCTCTACAATATAGACTAACTAACAATATATCTAAAGATTCTTTTTGACTAACGGATAAGGATGAATTTAATTCTGGATTTAGCAGTTTAGACAACATTTTTACAGAAAGTGCCCTTTTAGAAGTTGTTCCTTTTTTTACATATACTCCAATAAAGGGGCTTGCTATATTAAGATTTGAATATTCCTTTATTTTCATTGTTGTATTAAATAATGCACGAAGACCTCTAAAATAGAAATCGACAGTTTGAGGTTTATCTGGGTGTTTTTCATGTAGCCATTCAATATATGATTCAACCCACTCCTTGTTTAACTCTTGCAAAGTAAAGGATTCGCTTTGTTCCCCAAGATAAACACTTAATTTATTTACAAAACTTACATAGTTAGCAACCGTATGATATCGACCGCCTTCTTTATTGTTTTCGACGATTTCTCGAAAAACAAATAACACAGACTCCTTTTTTGCAGGAATTTTCTTTTTTTTCATATGAATAATATTTTACAATTTTAAACATACAAAGATTATTAATTATCATATTTTCCAAACAAATATTTGGTTCAAATTATAGAGTAGATCCTATATTTAAGTGATACTCGTTCTTTGTTAAATCAAAAAGAAGGAAGTGATAATATATTTGTGGTAATCTTGGAACAAATAAAACATGCTTATCTATATGAGAAAGTATTATTTTATAATTATAATATGTATATTTTTCTTTTGTACCGTTCCTAAATAATTGGGGGTAATTAATCTTGACAGATTATTACAGTCAAGGAATAACCAAGCATATTGATTTCGCTCGATAACTTTCAGTTCATATCTTCAGTATTAACTCAATATTATAATCAGGTTGGTTGTAAAGTTGGAGGCAGCAGACTAATATAAAAAGACAAAGATTTATCCGACTATAAACAAGGTTTTAAATGACACGTTGAAATATCCTAAAGTGTCTAGTTTCGCAGAATATAATAAGTTAAATCTATAGTATACATTTTTTAAACAATCGATTTTGCCTAATATTTTTTATGTATCGCAATATTTTTCTTTGAACGTTATTTAGCCTAAACTCGATAGAGAAAAACTATTTTGATCATATAATTCATAATAATTATATTTTCATAGGATTAAATAATTGTTATACCCTATCAGAAAAAATAGTCGAAAATAATTACATTTTATGTTCATACAAACTAAAAAGCTGAAACAACCCTCAAAAAGCTAAGAGTGGAACAAAAGCTCTCCTTGTTTTAATAATCTTTATAATAAGTTTTCTTTTTTAAATATTTAAAGATACCTTTGTTTTCGATTTTGGTGTCATAATTCCAATAACTTACGGAAAAGTGATGAAAAGGGAATCAGGTGTAAATCCTGAACAGACCCGCTGCTGTAAGCTCTACTAAAATCTTTGAACAATACTCAAGCCACTGTTCAACAATGAATGGGAAGGACGATTCAAAGATGGAGTAAGTCAGAAGACCTGCCAAGATTATTATAATTTAAGGCTTTCGGGAAATAAAGCTGAAGAAGATGAAAAGCAGAATTCTGACCATCATCATTATGGTTGCTCTTTTTAATTTAATCGTTTATATTTTCCTGTTAAGTTATTTGATAATCCTTTAATCAGGTGGCTTAGATGTCGTCATTACGTGGGTTTAACCGAGTTGGGTTAATGTTTTCTTTTATATACTGTTGTTCCATAACGGGCTTCGCGCAAAGTAAACTAGATAGTATACAACATCTAAATGAGATAGTAGTCTCGGCTCGTAAAACTAGAGTAGATGTTATCCCTGTACAAGTACTATCGGGAGAATTATTACAAAATTTAAGTGCCCATTCTGTAGCTGATGCTTTGCGTTATTTTTCGGGTGTACAATTGAAAGACTATGGTGGTATTGGTGGTCTTAAGACTATAAATGTACGTAGTATGGGTAGCCAGCATGTAGGTGTATTCTATGATGGGATTGAAATAGCGAATCCTCAGAATGGAGTTGTAGACCTTGGACGATATTCACTTGATAATATTCAAGCTATCTCTTTACATAACGGACAAAAAAGCTCCATTTTTCAGCCGGCAAAAGATTACAGTTCTGCAAGTTCTATCTACATAGAAGCTAAAACTCCTCAGTTTGGATGCAACAAAAAATATAATCTGAAATTTACTTTCAAAACAGGAGCATTCGGACTGATTAATCCTTCTTTGTATTGGGAACAAAAGCTATCTGAGAAATTAAATTCATCGTTTAATATTGATTACACTAACTCGACAGGTAAATATAAGTTTCGATACAAAGTTCAAAATACTGTTGACAATAGAGGGGGATACGATACTACCGCTGTTCGAAAGAATGGAGACATTCAGATATTTAGAATTGAGCAAGCCTTCTTCGGAAAGTTAAAAGGAGGTGATTGGAAAAGTCGTATTTATTTCTATACTTCAGAACGGGGATACCCTGGAGCGATTGTGAAAGAAGAACCCGGAAGATTTAAGCACGAAGATAGACAAAAGGATCGGAATTTCTTTGTTCAATCAGCTTTGAATAAGAGATTTTCAGACGTTTATGCAATAAAGATATCAGGGAAATATGCGTACGATTATTTGTATTATGAATCTGATACTTTAATTCAAAAGTTGAAAAATAAATATATGCTCCATGATGTTTATATTTCTTCAGCCAATCTATTTAATATCCTTCCTTCGTGGACAGCCAACATTTCTGCCGACTTTCAGTGGAATAAAATGAATGCCAATTTGGTGGAATTTATCTATCCGCAACGTTATTCTACTTGGGTAGCTGTAGCGACTTCTCTCGATCTAGATAGAGTAAAAATACAGGGTAGTTTACTCGGTACTTTTGTCCATGAATCTACCAAAGAAGATAAAAAAGACATTCAACGTGATTGGGATAAAATCACACCCACCTTGATGGCCTCATGGCAACCATGGAGTAGAGAGAACCTATTTTTAAGAGCCTTTTATAAAAATATATTTCGAATGCCGACCTTCACCGAGATGCATATGGCATATATGGGGACATTGTCTTCTTACCTCAAACCCGAATTTACCAAACAATATAATTTAGGGTTCGTATATTCAAAAAATATAAATTCATCATTTTTTCTAGAAGGACAAGTCGATGCCTATTACAACGAAGTTACAGACAAATTATTAGCTATCCCGGGCGGTGTAAATTTTCGTTGGACAATGAAAAATATTGGTCTTGTAAAGATAAAAGGAGTAGATGTTGCTTTAACATCTACTAACAAGATAGGAAAAGATCTAACTTTAGATACTCGGATAAATTATACTTACCAAAAAGCACAGGACTATACTCCGATGGTAGTAGAGAGTGATACCATTACCTATAAAGGACAAATAGCATATATTCCGACCCACAGTGCATCGGCCATATTAGGCGTCAATTATAAATCATGGAATTTATCATACAGTTTTATTTATACAGCTACTAGGTATACAGGTAGTGCCAATATTCCCCGTAATAGACTTGAGCCTTGGTACACTCACGATATGGCTATCGGTAAGTCTTTTGTGTGGAGGAAAAATAAATACAAAGCTACCATGGAAATTAATAATCTATTTAATCAGGCTTACGATGTAGTCTTGAATTACCCTATGCCAGGAACAAATTTCAAATTTATACTCAATATAACTATTTAAGAAAATTATGAAAAGAAGATTATTCAAATTAGGATTTCTAATTCTAATTGTAGGATTAACTCTTCTCTATTCATGTAGAGGAGATGATGAGGAACTGATTCCTCCCACAATAACACCGGTAGCTCCTGTTGATGAAACAACTGTTGTAGAAGGAGAAGAAGGTAATATAAAAGGATTTTATCTGTTGAATGAAGCCAATATGGGAAGTAATAAATCTTCCATTGATTACTTCGATCGTAAAACCGGTAAATATTGTCAAAATATTTATCCTTATCTAAATCCTAACATTGCCCATGAACTGGGAGATGTAGGTAACGATATCCAGATTTATGGGAATAAACTATATGCCGTAATCAATGTTTCAGGTTATGTGGAGGTGTTGGATGTAAATACTGCATGCCATATAGGTTCTCTCACTATACCCAACTGCCGTTACATCGTTTTCGACAAAGGTTATGCGTATATAAGTTCTTACAATGGACCTGTTAAGATAGAACCGGATACCCCACTAGGTTGTATCGTAAAGATAGACACTACCAACTTTAAGGAAGTTGGACGGGTTTCTGTAGGCTATCAACCCGAAGAAATGGTGATAAGAGATAATAAATTGTATGTCGCTAACTCGGGAGGTTACCGAGTTCCGAATTACGATAATACAGTGTCTGTTATTGATTTAGGTAAGTTCGAAGAAATAAAGAAGATAACAGTAGGGATTAATTTACATCGGTTGGAATTGGATAGTGATAATAATATCTATGTAAGCTCGCGAGGCGATTATAAATCTACGGCATCAAATACATATATCATCGGGAAAAACGATATGGTAAGCAAAACTTTAAACTTACCATGCTCTAATATGACCGCGATGGGCGATTCTATTTATATGTATAGTGTAGAATGGAGTCATATAACTCAAAAAAACACAATTACTTATGCTATTGTAAATACCAAAAGCCAAACAGTTGTATCTCGGAACTTCATTAAAGATGGAACTGAAAAGCAAATCGTAATTCCGTATGGTTTAGCTATTCATCCTGAAACCAAAGACATATATGTGACTGACGCTAAAGATTATATTAGTCCGGGAACGTTGTTCTGCTTTGACAAAATGGGTAACCGAAAATGGTCTGTGGTTACAGGAGAGATTCCGGCTCATATTGTGTTTACAAAACATAGGTTGAAAAGTTTAATTTTAGATTAATAAAAAAGTAAATGATGAAAAATAAAATTTTATTTCTTTTTTTACTATTGAGTGGTTATTACCTCTCATCATGTTCTGGTGATGATGATATAGTTCAAAACGATATAACTATTACATTCTCACAAAATGAGTATAAAGTTAGAAAAGGGAAAACATTAGAGATTGTACCGCAAGTAACCAATGCAACCAACCCTATTTATTCGTGGAAATTGAATGGGAAAATTATTTCGAATGATTTACAGTTAAATTTCAGTGACTATAGCGTTGGCGAATATTTTATCATATTTAGGGTTGACGATGAAATTGGATATAAAGAGTCGCAGATTAAAGTTACTGTAGCAGATAAAATATCACCCGAAATAGAAATGGTCTCCAGCTATATTGCATATGTGGGGCAACCAATAGAGCTGAAAGCAACAGCCAACTATGCAGAAAACGCAGAATATGTATGGAGAAAAAATGGTGAAATAGTATCGGAAGAACAAGTGTACTCTTTTGTAGAAGAAAATTTAGGTTCATTTGCCTTGACTGTTAAAGTAACTACCGAAGAGGGTGTTGACATCAAAGCCCTAACAGTAGTCGTATTACCTGTACCCGAAGCTGAACTTTATTTCGATGATGGTCTATACCGAACCATAACCAATAAAAATAATCTACGCAAGATGACAGTCCCTCTTGGCAGAACTTTGGTGTTAGCTCCTGTTATTTGCCATATAGATAAACCTGCCGGCTTTAAGTGGACTGTTGATGGAGTTGCACAAAGTTCGACTACCGAGTTTTTAAAATTTACACCTACCGAGAAGAAAGCTTATTTGATAGAAGTAACAGAAACAGGAACATCGGTAAAGGCGCAAGTAGAGGTTACTTGTACAGAGCCTGAAAGTACTTATTTCAGAGCAATACAGACAAACAGTAAAGCTGTTGCTACTAAAGCTTTCAATTACATTCCAGCTCCGGGACAGTTTATTGATTTCCAATCTCCATATCAAACAATAACTCAGGTGTTACAAAAATTCCAAACATCCGTAGATGCTAATTCTAATATGTTTCATATAGGGGCTTACGGAGGTTATTTTGTAATAGGATTCGATCATAGTGTGAAAAATGTGGCAAATAAAGCTGACTTGAGCATCAATGGTAATTCTTTTGCAGGTTGGAGTGAACCGGGAGTAGTTTGGGTTATGCAAGATTCGAATGGCAACGGATTACCCGATGATACATGGTACGAACTGAAAGGCAGTGAGTATGGAAAGAAAGACAACATACAACGCTATGCTGTTACTTATTACAAACCTACAGAAAAAAGAACTGATGTAATGTGGACAGACAATTTTGGAAATACAGGTTCGGTAGATATTAATGGATATCACTCTCAAGACTATTTCTTCCCAATGTTTATAAAAGAAAGTGCTTATACCTTGACTGGTACACGTGTGCCACCGACATTCTATATTGCCGAAGGTACAGGTTATGAATCGTCCAGAGACTTAGGATGGGGGTATGTGGACAATCACAATACAGACCCAACGAGACCCATTGGGGAGTTTTGGATAGAAGATGCTATTCATGCTGATGGAAGTCCTGCTAACCTCACTCATATAGATTTTGTAAAAGTACATACGGCTTCTGTAGGTAAAGGCTCTTTAGTTGGTGAAGTATCAACTGAGCCGGGTAATCCTGTTGATCTGAATTTTAATAACTAAAAGACTAATTAGATAATGAAAAGAATATACCATTATATCTGTCTGCTGATATTGTCTGTCATTTTATTACCTGCTTGTAGTGACGACAACAAAGAATTTGAAGGAAAAGACAATTATATAACTTCTTTCTCTCTGAGACTAGAGAATGAAACAGAATTGAATGGATTAATTGAAGGTAATAAGATTACCATTAATGCTTCTTCCAGTCAGTCTCTAGAGCGAGCTAAGGCTACTGTAAAACTCAGTGAGAATGCTAAAATATTTCCTAATCCCGAGGAGATAACCAACTGGGAAGAAGATATAGTATTTGCTGTAACTTCTTACAATGGTACTCGTTCTCAGTATAAATATACTGTAAACAGAACTGAGCAGGAACAAGCCGGTACTATTATACTCGCTACTCAGGCCGATGTAGATGCTTTTGGACAGAAAGGCATTACTTCGATTGCCGGAAATCTGATTCTGGGGCAAATCTCAGGTAAAGATTCCATCAAATCATTAAGTCCGTTGGCTGGTCTTACACAGATAGGCTATTCTCTAATTGTTTATCCTACTGTCGATATGACTAATTTTGAAGGCTTAGAAAATCTGACTAAAGTAGGAGATCTTATTCAAATAGAATCTTCTCCAAGAGTGCAAAGCGTTTTATTCCCTGCTTTAGAAATGGCAGGAGGAGTAGCTTTGAAAAACGATTCATTAATAACCATTAGTTTTCCTAAGCTAAAGAATGTGTCTAAGTCTTTTGTTATTAACTCGGGGATGGGGCAGGTAATTCTTCCTAGTTTGGAAAGAGTGGGAGAAACATTCCGGTTAACAAATACTTTTTCCAATGTAAAAGCATTGATGCCTTCGGTTATATTACCGTATTTGAAAGAAGTAGGAAGCATCGAACTTTCTCGTCTGGAAAATGTAAAAAAAGTGGATTTTTCAGAATTGAAGACCATTGCTGATTTGAATCTTTACCCATTAGAAAAATTGATATATATAAATGCGCCTAAGTTGCAGATTATAACAGGTAAATTAACTACTTCAGCTACTAGTAAACTGAGCGAATTTAGCCTGCCGGAGTTGGAGGAGGTTAACGATATGATTGTAGAAGGAAAACAGATTACGACGGTTAATCTTCCTAAACTAAAGCGAGTAAAAGGAAAACTAAGTCTTAATTATGCCAAAATAAATGGACTGGCTAAAGGTTTTGAATCATTGGAAACGGTTGAAGGAGAACTTTATATGCTAGATCTAGCTATGAAAGACTTAATATTTCCTTCTTCGATAAAAAAGATTAATAGATTATCAATCTACAACTATCTTTCTGCACCTCTTACCAAAATAAACATCAAAGGTATGAATATAAAGGAATTGGCAGTAATGGCTTCGGCTGTTGATGGTGTTGAAATTATCGGAGATGATGTATTTAACGGAACATTAAGTATTCTGCCGGATAATGCTAAATCTTACACTCTTAAATTCCCAAAGCTACAAGGATTTTCCGAAGTAGATTCTCTGAGCCTCGGATCTTATATTTCTAATATAGATGTATTAAATATAAAAGGAATAAAAAAAATAAAGAAAGGACTTACTATTCCTAATAATAATTTACAGGATTTTTCTATATCAGATCTGGAAGAAGTTGGAGGAAACTTCACCATAAATCACCTGAATAATATTGTAGACCCTTCTGTAATTCAGATTAACATATCGGATCTTAAAAATGTTGGAGGAAATTTTAACGTAACCATCGATTCAAGGTCTGTCCGAACATTGAATGTTCCTAAGTTAGAATCAGTAGGAAGAGACTTCACCATTGGCACAGGCTACATGTCTACTTCATCATGGAGTCCTAGCTGCCATCTGAGATATCTGCTATTTCCTAAATTAACTAGTATAGAAGGAAAGATGAGTCTGGTGCCATACAAGGATGATGCTAGTAAGGTAAACGAGGAGCTAACAGATTTGAATGGTTTCTCAGCATTGAAAAAAGTAAGTGGTATAGAAATTAAAGCTCAAGCAGCTTTAGTCTCATATGCTGGCTTGAAGAATGCACTATCTGCACTTACTGCAGGACAATGGATTGTCGAGAGAAATGGCTACAATCCAACATACGACCAACTTAAATCTGGTGCTTGGACAAAACTATAAACTATAAGATGGAATATTTAAGTAAGTGTTCTTTAAACTTAGTTTTAGAATTATAAACAAAAAAACAATGAAAATAAATAATCTAATATTTATATTACTCCTATTCGCTTTGGTGACAGCCGGATGTAGCGACGACAGAGACTTCAATGGAGGTGATAATTATATAACATCTTTTCGGTTGGAAAAAGATGGAATCTCTTTCAATGGGTCAATATCGACTATAAACAATGAAATAGTTGTTACAGTTCCTGAAAATATATTGCTTAATAATGCTACTGTAAATATTACAATTAGTGAAAATGCAACAATTAGTCCCGATCCTTCTTCTATAAAAGATTGGACAGCTGAGCAAACATTCGTCGTTAAAGGATACAACGGAACAGAAAGAAGCTATAAGTATAAATTAGAGCGTGGTGTCGTTTCACGCAACGGCGATATAACATTGCTTACTCAGGAAGATGTGAATGCTTTTGCAGACATGGGGCTGACAGAGATAAATGGTAATATAACTATCGGTGCTGCTAGTGGCTCAGACTCAATACATACATTGGCTCCATTCTCTAAATTAACAAGCATCAAGTTTGGATTAACGATCAATCCGACTTATGCAGGGAAGAATCTGGATGATTTGAAAAATCTAAAAAAACTTGGCTCTCTGAAAGTTGTAGAGTTGAATAATACTTTAGAGGAAATAAATTTACCTCAATTAGAATACATCGTTACGGGGATCAATATTGATTTGCCAAAAAGATTACAAAAAATACTATTACCTGAATTAAAGCATGTGGATAGAGGTATATATATCAGCAAGGCAGAGGTCTTGAAAATGCTTGATTTAGGAAAACTAGAAACTGTCATAGAAGATTTTACTTTAGATGGCGGATGGGGTACAAATGTATTGGATGAGTTTAAAATTGGATCATTGAAGAGTGTGGGTGGTTCTTTTAAGGTATCAAATTGGCAAGAACTAAAATCTTTATCTATGCCTAATTTGGAAAATATTTACAAATTAGAATTGAGTAGCTTAAAAAAAGTAGAAAAAATAGATTTATCATATTTAAAAACTATAAAATCAGACTTTCAGATATCTAATAACGACCTGCTTACCAATCTTAATGTGTCTTCTTTGGCTACTATCGGTGGCGACTTTAATCTCAACTATCTTCCGTCGATTCCATCTTTCGACGGATTTAAATCTCTATCCTCAGTAGATGGTAAATTTACCCTTTCTAATCTGGATAAATTGAAAGATACTAAAGGTTTTAAAAGTTTGAAATCAGTCGGAAAACAATTTGATATATCTTATATGGCTGCTGTAGAAGATAATCTAGATGGTTTTTCTTCTCTAAGCAGTGTGGGAGTAGGAGGAGTTTCTATTAACGATGTATCGTTTAAGACTTTCTCCGGATTTAATCTTAAAAATGTAGAGAGAATTGGTATTTATGCTCAGAATATAACCTCTATACGCGAGATTGATTTAACGAGGCTGAATATAGAAAAATCTATAATTCTGAATAATATAATGTCAGAATACACCTTAAAAGGAGCTAATGTCTTTGATGGAGAATTAAGCTTCGAAGGTTGTGCTCCGAAAGTAGTAGAGGGTTATAGCGAATTGGGGACTCTTAAATTTTCTCTTTCCAGTAATAAATACCCAAATTATTCTTTCCCTACTACAAAAGTAAAAAAAGACCTCAGTATTTCAATGTACAATTTTGAAGGTTTTAAAATGCCTAATTTGATAGAAGCAGGAGGTATAGTCACTATTTTTATTATGTCAGAAACTTTGGCACTTGACTTGCCAAAAATCAAAAGCATGGGTTCTCTTGAAATTGGTTCTCCTGTTATGAGAAAACTTTCTCTACCCGCATTAGAAACTATAAATGGCGACTGTAGAATAATAACAGCCAATTATATGGGCGAGTTTGAAGAATTTAATATTCCTAAGCTAAAAACTATAAATGGGACTCTTGATTTTTCGGGAGAATATTATACAAATAACAAGCTGACTAATCTTGATTTTTTTGCTACATTGAATAGCTTGAAAGCTGTAACTATTAGATACAATAAGGTATTAGTTGATTTCTCTGGCTTAAAAAATGCCTTAAGTTCCATATCAGAAAAAGGATGGATCGTTACTGATAATGCTTACAATCCGACTTATACGGATGCTAAAGCTGGGAAATTGATCAAACCATGATATAGGATTATATCTATTAAAATTTATTCTGATGAATGGAAAAGAAGGTCTCTCAAAATTGAGTTACCTTCTTTTTTGATTGATATTTATAATAATAGACTTAAATATGGAAACCCCTAACGTTAGACACCTAAAACAAAAAACCGATGAATCAAAATTCATCGGTTCATATGATATTCTAGCATAAATCCTGTCAACCTATATTAAGGACGGGACACAATATTATGGATACTGTCAAAATATTCAATAATACTTATTCGCCTAAATGCTCATTCCATGATGTTGCATTTTTGACAGCATGTTTCATATGATCAAGCCAGATTGTACGTATCGCACTATGATCTCCCAAACCAACGACATTGAAATGTTTCGGGTCTATGTTAGTTCCATCGGCACCAATTGTAAATCCAAGTTTTTCTAATTTTAATTTCCAGCTATACTCAGCTTCGTGATCCGGTTCTTCCGGATTAATCTTATCCCAACTCTGACCGTCTTCCAGACCTCCCAACAAGTCATTTTGGGCATGATCCCCGGCAATTGACATCAGGGGAGCCAAGCTAACTGTAATCTTCTTATAGTTTTCTTTGGTTATACCTTTTCTAGTGGCAAAAGCCTCAATTTCAGTACGTATGTATGAAAACATTTTAGATCCCCAATCTACTGTTCCTACAAAGATATTTTTCTCTCCGCTCAAATTTTGCAATGCGGTTTCAAGTTGGGCATACCTCTCATTTGCATGCGTGTATTCAGTATCAGGATTACCATGCCCCATCAAAGCAACAACCTCTCCTGCATCTAATCGGTTTTTATAATATTTGTAAAGGATTTGAGCAACAGCATCGACATCTTCCTCTGTTTCGAGCAAGCAAGAACTTTTAGCTACTTTAACGTTAGGAAAAGGAATCATAAAGTTTTTCTTCACATCCGTATTCATTAGGCTAAGGTATTCTTCTCCTGGAATAATATGTAGTGATTGTATATATACATTTTTATAACCTGCTTTACCGATTGCGCTTAGCCATAGATCGGGTTGAGAATAAGCTTTACCAATCTGCGCATACACACGAGAAATTATAGTACGAGATGTAAATGACATATAGATGTCTGTATTCGGAAAGGCTGCCTGATAATCTTTTATAATTTGATCATAAGTAGCTTGAGGCTGTTCGTAAGTACTACCGAAAGAGCAAAGGAGTAAGGCTGTTTCGTTCTTTTTATTGATTACAACAGCATTTCTATCGTCTTTCTCATCCTCGTTATCATTTGAACAAGCGCTGAAAAATCCTATAGAAAGGATCATGGAAAATGTTAGAAGATTCTTTAAGAATTTGTTCATAATAAATAGTTTTAAAATAATTATTTGTTTTGATTTTGAAATTTTACGATAATAGAAGTGTAGAAATTCCGACCGGGGGACGTTGTCCCTCTATTATGTCCGAAAGGACTCCGATCGACATAATTGAATATGTTATCTACTCCGATATTGATATCCAATTTTATTTTTTTAGAATCAAGAAAAGAATGCGATGTATTGACTCTCCAAATCTGATAGCCCCTTGTATCACCGTCTGTTGTATAATAGCGTTTTGATTGGTAACGTCCATTCAGACTAAGTCCTAATTTATATTTCTGCCACGGTTTAAGCCATAAAATACGAATGTTTGCATTATGCCGTGAAGTGCCGTTTATATATACGTATTTCATATAATCATTTGCTGTTTCATCATCTGTACGTTGCCCTTTAGCATCCAGATAACTATACCCCCCTCCTATTTTTATATTCATTAGCAATTCGGCGTCAAAAGTGAAATCCATACCATAAGTCCGCCCTTTTGCCAGATTAACGTATTTCATGGTTTCCTCCACCAACTGTAGTTTGTCTTCATAAGAAGTTTCTATTGTCTGAAGAGAAATCATATTCCTTATATTATTATGATAGGCGGTTACACTTGCATTAAAACGAGGTAAATGATATTCGATATTTAATGCATAATAATCCGATTTTTGAGCTTTTAGATTGATATTTCCATAATAAGCTTTGTATTTACTCATTATGGTAGCATAATAGTGATAATACAACTCCTTTATAGAGGGAGCCTTAAACCCATTAGAATATGTTCCTCGAAAATTAAAGTTATGGAACTTGTACAAAGCCGAAACTTTAGGTGTGAATGTTTGGCCAAATTCCCGGTGTTGTCCGAATCGGATTCCTGCTGTTATATTAAATCGATCTGTCACATTCCATTCATCCTGAGCATATGCCGATGCAGAGTAAGCTGTAGCTTTATCTCCTTCAAGACGATAAGGTGATATCAGCTGATCCCAAATATATTCGATTCCTGTGTTTAATGTATTTTGTTCATCTAGGTAAAAGACACCTTTCAAATTACCCAATACACGCCGTTGGGATGTTTGAAGGATGCGATCTTCTGCATAGTAAACAATACGGTCTCCGTTCTCATCAAAATAGTCTGTGTATTCACGACTTGTATAGTCATAAAAATAATCGTATTTGTCAAATGATAAGTCAAATGTAAGGTAATCTTTATTTTGCATATTGTATTTTCCTCCTGTACTATAGGACTGATTCCTATAATAAAAGTCATACAACCGCCACTGAGGAATACCCATAGGACGATAAGTCCATTTTTCATAAAAAGAAGCACTCGTATTTAATGTGAGTTTATCAGATACCTGATACGATAAATCTTGTGAAATAGTATAATCGGTAGAGCGATTTACTGTTTTTGTAACACTGTTTTCATAGAGTTTGCCTCTATACCATTCTTGAGTTGTATTCTGCCAACCATCAGTATGACTCAAAGAAAATGAAGTATTCGAACTCCACCTTTTATGCTTTAATGCAAAAATATTACTTTGATCTAGATCTCCATATTTGCCTATGCGGGAAGTATTAGAAATACTGAGTTTATCTTTGTTCTTTTTAGTTATGAAATTTATAACACCACCGATTGCATCTGAACCATATAATGAAGAAACTGCTCCTTTTACAATCTCGATCCTCTCAATATTGTTCATATTGATACGGCTTAAATCGTTTTGCCCGCCAATGTCTCCATTTAGCCTTTTTCCGTCTATAAGAATAAGTATGTAATCATTCTTCAGACCATTGAGTTGAATATTACTCCCCATGTCACTCCGGTTAAAAGTAATAGAAGAAGACAAGCCTCCCAATACATCCTCAATATCACGCCCCGCATATTCCTTTAAAGCTCTTCCTGAAATCACTTCAGTTTGTACAGGCGCATCTTTAATGTAATGTTCAGTACCAGTACCGGTAACAACAACTTCTTTTAGAGAAACAGATTTTACAACATGCCGAGTCGTATCGGCAATTTGTGCAATTAGCAATTGACAGCAAAGAAATACTGCTGCCAATAATAAATAATACCTCATATCTTATTTTATAATTCTTTAAAAATTAATAAAATAAAACATCGAGTTTCCTGAAAATTAATAAAATAGCAATGTATACATAAAGTATCCACAACCACTCCTATCCCTGGAAGCTTGGTGTTTATTTGTCTTTTGGCAGGTCTTCTGGCTCTCCTCCGGTTAAAAGCCTTCCCATTCTAGGATAAAGAACAGTGGCATAGAATATTTAACCGATATAACACGAGGAATTACAGCTGCAGGTACAGCCCCGGATTTTCACCGAGTTCCCTTTCATCAGGATATGAAATATACTGATTACCAAATCTGGCACAAATGTAAATAAATGTTTTTAAATGAAAAAAGAAAATAATGATTGTATTTTATTCTCGGTTTAGAAATTTTAATGCTTCAAAATAACGGTTATTGAATTATTTGCTTCATTTGGGTTATATTTTCCTTTTCCAATATTAACAAATGGAATCTTTTAATTCTTTTATTTTTATATAATTTCTGCTTAAAATATAAATTGATTGGACTATATTTACCTTTCGAATTAGAAGAAGATGAATAGTCCAAAAAGATGAACTTAAAACTATTACATACCAAATTAAACAGATCTGGCGATAAGGCCATTTATATACAGATAGCTGATTTGATAATAGAATCGATTAAGAGTGGCGTACTGAAGGCTGGAGAAACAATGCCCAGTACACGGCATATGGCTACTGAATTATCAGTTAATCGCAATACAGTTGTTCTGGCATTTGATATCCTTATTAATGAGGGTTGGATTATCTCAGAGGAAAGAAAGAAAACTTATGTATCAAATAAAATACAGATATCTCAAGTTTCAAAAAAGAAGAAATCTCAAATTCAACCAAGTGAGATATTCAGAAACGATTTAATATTTTTCGATGACGGACTTCCGGATGCAGTATATACTCCGATGAAAGAATTGGCGAGAGCATATCGACGTATCTTTAGCCGCAAAGCCCATTGGCAAATCATGAATATTGCCAGCGAATTTGGTGATAATAAATTTCGTGAAACAATATCCACTATGCTTAATCAAAATAGAGGTATGCAAACATCGGTTGCTGATGTGTGCATTACACGTGGAAGTCAAATGGCATTATTTCTTACAGCTCATTGTTTACTCGAAAAAGGAGATGTTGTGTTAGTTGAAAATCCGGGATACAGACCTGCCTGGAATACATTCGAACATGTAGGAGCAAGATTAATACCCGTGAATGTAGATGACGATGGGATCAATGTAGACCAGATTGAAGATATAGTAAAAAAGAAACGAGTAAAAGCCATTTTTCTGACACCACATCATCAATATCCGACTACTGTGACATTAAGTTTGGCCAGAAGATTTCAACTTATCGAGCTATCTAACAGGTATGGATTTACCATTATTGAAGATGACTATGACAATGAATATCATTTCAATCAACGTCCTATTATGCCGATTTCTTCATTTGAGGGAATTCGTAATTATGTATATATCGGAACACTAAGTAAATTAATTGCGCCCGCTGTAAGGGTGGGCTATATTGTGAGTAATCCGAATTTTATACTTCAAATAGGGAGATTGCGTAAAATGGTAGATCTTCAAGGCGATGCAATCATGGAGCAGTCTATCCTAGATTTGATTATTTCTGGTGATATTCGAAGACATCAAAAACGTATGTTAACTCATTACCAAGCTAAACGAGATTTCTTTGCGAATCTGTTAGATCAATATATGAAAGATAAAGTTCTTTATAAGAAACCTTATGGAGGGCTCGCTTTTTGGCTGAAACCAATCAAGAATATCGACTTATATCAATTGAAGGAAAAAGTAAATTTCGAACTGGTCAGCTTTTATACTCCTGATAGATTTAGTTATGATCGTGTAATATCTGGGATAAGAATCGGATACGCATCTCTTTCTGAGGCCAATTTGGAAAAAGGTGTACGTATCCTTAGTAAATATCTTTAAGAATAAAGCCTTTCTCCTTTGACTATATTTATCTCAGACAGAGGAAATACATCAAATAGCTTCATTATTTTTTATATTATTTACTGCTATTAAAGTTTTACAGCCGATAACTTTTTGTCCTATCTCAACCTTGATCTCTGTTCCAAGAGGTAGATACATGTCTACTCTTGAACCCAGTTTAATAAATCCAAAATGATCGTTTAGTTTTCCAATACCACCTGTTTCGGGATAAGTGACTATTCTTCTGGCCATCGCTCCTGCAATTTGTCGGACTAGTATCTGCTGCCCATCTTCTCGTTCTAAAACGATTGTAGATCGCTCATTTTCTGTACTCGACTTAGGTAAATATGCTGCTCTGAATCTTCCTCTATGATGTTTTTTGTATATAACATGTACATTGTCTACAGGGTACCAATTTGCATGTACATTAAACACAGACATAAAAACTGAGACCAATAATCTTTCATCTTTAAAGAACTCGGGTTCATATACTTCTTCGATAGAAACAATCTTACCATCAGCAGGTGAAACAATAGAATTTTCAATGTCACCATCGAAGACACGTTTGGGACTTCTGTAAAAATTTAGAGTGAAACACCATATAATAATCGATACTACAATCAATATACTAACAGCAAATGCATCATTGATGAAATAAATTCCGGCAGTATTTATCAGAACTAGAACTAAAGTCACATTTATTAGAGATATACGACCCGCTTGATGGATATTCATAGTTTTATATATTTGATATAATTGTCTTTAACCAATTCACTGTAATCTGCCGAAAGTCCGAAATTACTATTATGCATTTGTCCATCAATATTTCTTCTGTATGAGTCGTAGCCAGTCCAATTACAGACATTCCGGCAGCATTCCCAGCCGTAATGCCAGCTAAAGAATCTTCAAACACAATACAATTTCTAGTTTCACAAGACAGCCTTTTTACTCCTAACAAAAAACAATCCGAAGCGGGCCTCCCATTTTGTATATCTTTTGGGGATATTATTACATCGAAGAGTGTATCAAACTGCATCTGTTGGCAAGCGCGGTTTAGTTTTAATTCTGTTACACTAGTCACTAAGCCCACCCTGATATTATGGAGCTTGAGTTCTTTTACAAAATCAATAGCACCGAGAACATCAGAGAATTGAACAGATTCTTCAAACAACCTAAAATCCCGAAGAATTTGTTCTACTTCTTTATCTGATAATTAATTTATTAAAGTAATAACTAAAAATATGAGGAATAGTCATTCCTTTTATCTTATTCTCAAAATCTTCAACATGAATATTATATTGCTTTGTAATTTTATTCCAAAAAATGGTATATTGTGGTTCTGTGTCGATAATAACCCCATCCATATCAAATAATCCGCATATATTCATTTCTATATTTTTTAGTTTCAATTAAGTTTTCCCAATTCATTCCAATAGTAGCTATTCGGATAAATTCGCTCTCCGAAAATAGCAGTACCAACACGAACAATAGTTGCTCCTTCTTCAATGGCAACTTCTAAGTCTCCGCTCATCCCCATCGATAGTTCAGTCATATTTACATTCAATATATTCTCTTCAATAACTTGTTGTTGGATATCTTTTAGTAACCTGAAGCATCTTCTTACCTTTTCTTCTTCAGCACTGAATAAACCTATTGTCATCAAGCCTTTGATTTTCAATGTATCATATTTTGCGACCTCTTTTATAAATGAAATAACATTTATTGGATCTAAGCCGAATTTACTCTCCTCATAGGATGTGTTTACCTGCACCAGTATGTCTATACTTTTGCCTTCAAACTGTAGCCGTTGATCTAACTTTTGTACTAGATCAAGTCTATCTATAGACTCTATACAAGACACATATTTTAGGACTTCTTTAACTTTATTCGTTTGTAAATGACCGATATAATGTTTTTCACAATTATAATGAGTCAGTTTCTCTTCTTTTTCTTTTAATTCTTGTACTTTATTTTCCCCTATTAAAGTTTCTCCACATTCTAATGCAAATCCTATCCTCTCAGCCGGAACCGTTTTTGTTGCTAATAATAATCTTACATCATTAGCATCACGGTTTGCTCTATCACAAGCTACTTTTATTCTTTGATGAATTACAAAAAGATTATTTTTCACTGTATCCATAATCTAACAATTTGAATAAATCGGAAATTCTGATATAAATTCTCGAACTCTTTCTCTTAATCTATTCAGTGTTATTATACACATTTTGTTTGTTAATACAGAATCTATAAGATTTGCAACATCATCCATGTTTTCCTCTTTTAGTCCTCGTGAGGTAAGGGCTGCTGTTCCAAATCTAATTCCCGAAGTAATAAAAGGTGACTTTTCATCATAAGGTATCATGTTCTTATTAGCTGTAATACCAACAGAATCTAAAAGCTCTTGTGCAGACCTCCCATCAATTGATTTGTTAGATAAATCTATTAGCATTAAATGATTGTCTGTTCCATCCGAAATAATTTTGTAGCCTTTATCCATCAATGAACTTGCAAGCTTTTTTGCATTCTTTACAACCTGAGTAGCATAGCTATAGTAATCTTCACTTAGCGCTTCTTTAAATGCAATAGCTTTTGCAGCTATAATATGCTCTAGCGGACCTCCTTGAGTTCCCGGAAAAACAGCGGAATCTAAAAATAAGGACATCATCTTATAATTTCCTTTATTATCTTTTTCTCCAATAGTATTTTCAAAATCTTTTCCGATCATAATCATACCACCTCTAGGACCTCTTAGTGTTTTATGGGTAGTGGTAGTTATTATATGGCAATGAGGTAGTGGATCGTTTAACAAACCTTTTGCTATTAGTCCTGCCGGATGAGCAATATCAGCCAGCACTATTGCACCAATTTTATCAGCTATTTGCCTGATTCGTTTGTAGTCCCAATCCCTTGAATAGGCAGATGCACCCGCTATTATCATTTCTGGTTTTATAGCCAAAGCTTTTTGCTCCAGTTCCTGATAGTCTATAAGTCCGGTTTCTCTTTTTACTCCATAGAAATAAGCATCATACATCCTACCCGAAAAATTCACCTGTGAACCATGAGTTAAATGACCGCCATGATTTAAACTAAAGCCCAATATCTTATCTTTTGGCTTTAATAAAGCATGAAAAACTGCAATATTAGCTTGCGAACCCGAATGCGGCTGGACATTTACCCATTCTGCACCAAATAGTTTTTTTGCTCGCTCTATAGCGAGTGTCTCTATCCCATCAATATATTGACATCCTCCATAATATCTTTTGTAAGGTAACCCTTCTGCATACTTGTTGGTTAGTACCGATCCGGCAGCTCTCATTACAGACTTACTCACAATATTCTCTGATGCTATCAGTTCTATTGATGTCTGTTGTCTTTCTAATTCTTGTTCAATAAGATTAAATACTTCGTAATCTGAATTTATCATAATCAAATATTCTTTACCCGAGGTTAATATTTTTCAAATAGCAAAAGTATAGCGTATTTGGACCAGATACATGGTCCAGTATTTAGATTAAATGCCAGTCCAATTCAAAGCGTATATATAATAACTGGACTGTATATTTATATTAAAACTGCACCACTATGACAATCCTCATATGTAATACTTTTGTATTGCAAGAGCTAAGAGATACTTTCTATGATAACGGAAAGTAATTATTTTATTAAAAACTAAGTAAATCTGAAAAAGGCAATTTTTCACCATGCAGATTGTCCTGTTTGTATAAGTGCAGAAGAAGATATTTTAAATCTTATCCCTAAAGGTCAGGTTGAAGTAATACATCTGGGTACAAATAAAGCAAATGTAAAAGTAGCTGAGAATACAGTTGTAAAATCTGTTCCAGCATTGGTGTTAACTAACGGAAATGTTTTGCATATCAACTTTGGAGCTTCAGTAGAGGATTTAAAGTAATCATAAAGAGAAGTCCAAAAGCTTTTCCTTTCGGACTTATAGATTATTTAATTAAAGTAAAAGAATACAATGGTCGGGTGGTTAGGCAAAGATCGCAATACCTTTTAGATAGGTTCGAATCCTCTTCCGACCTCAATACCCTTAAAGAGAATGATTGGCGGCAAGGTTATCGTAATACACAGTATGGTTTCTACAGGATATATATACAATAATACGATATCATCAGTTCTAAAAATGGGTAGTGTTACCGTGTCGCCGTCAGAAACGCGCACTACCCTACCCTTTAGTCTTTTGCTGAAGAAGTATTTGAAAAAGAAAGTAGTACTAAAACCGATTTTCTCATAATGATACAAAGATAGAATTTATTCCAAACACCCTTTCAAAGTTTCGATAGCCTCTTTTACCGATCGGACAACAGGATACGATTTGGGTATGAATACATGGGGAGGATTCGGAGAATATATTGCTCTATGCGGATGTGTAATTGCAGCCACCGGTTCTGGTTGCGGCATTGTACATCTGATGGGTGGTAAATATGAGCAAGTATCTTACGCTGTAAAAAATATGATTGCTAATCTGACAGGAATGATATGTGACGGGGCAAAACCCAGTTGTTCCATGAAGTTAGCCAGTGGCGTTTCAACAGCCTTGCTGTCTGCAACACTGGCAATGGAACAAAAAGTAGTGACATCTATAGAAGGTATCATAGAAGATGACGTTGATCAATGTATATTAAATCTTGTTCGTATAGGAGCACAAGGTATGCAAGAAGCTGACAGATTGATACTTGATATAATGACAAACAAGAGGTAATTTCTGCCTTTATCGGTAAATTATCTTTATAGATTTACAACAAGATTACGTGATTAAAAACTGTTATTTTAAAGGAATAATTTTGATATTATAATAATTACCTGAAGCATTTTCTTTTACTACAAACAAAGGTAATCCATCTACAACATCTAAACTTTGTTTATGTATATGTCCGGCAAAAACACCCAGAAGATTAGAGGTTTTCAGTACCTCTTCCCGAAATTGCATCGTGGTCTTTGTATGTCCTTCTTCTCGCCATGGCTCTCTTCTTTCCAGTTCGTATAATTTATCATTCTCTTTCTTCCAGTCCGGATGAGCACAACCATAATTAACCGGGCGTCCCGGCATATATAGAGGAATATGCATTACCAGAATAAGAGGTAGACCAGAAGCTGCTTCTTGTTGAAAAAAGGTAAGTTGTTCGGACGATATTTCATATGTAGAATTGTCTATTGCAATGAGCTTAACACCCTTTATCGTAACAGAAAAGAACAAAGGATTACGTTCTTGATATAAAGAGATAAGTCTGTTATTTATCCAGGTTTGTCTCAGCTTTTGAGAGGTTCCTTGCATCCCTTCATAATGCCAGTCATGATTTCCTGTTGTGTAGACATATTTCAATTTAGACTCGATAAGGACGGAGTCAACCCATTCTACAGCCCGTTCCGAAGGATAACTGAATATATCACCTGCAAGTACCAATAGATCAATATTTTTCTTTTTGCCTATTTCAATTGTTTCAACGAATGCCTGTTGAGGATTGGTTTCTTCTCCTGTTTGATAATGTCTGGTTATCGCATATGCTCCGGACATACGTTTACTATATTCTTCATAGGGTTTCTCCCGATCATCTTTCATCGACAAATGAGTATCTGATAATAGAATTATATCTATAGTATCTACAATACTTGCCGAATATATGTTTATAGAATTCCCATCCAAGGAAAAAGAACTTCTATAGCCAGTGTCTTTAATACTCTGATTCGTTTTACAGCCTATCAAATAAATCAGGAATACACTAATTATAAAGCACTTATTCGATTGCTCTTTCATACGTCAATAATTTTATTTTATTCAGGAATAATTCTTACAAAAGGTATTAATCAAAAGAATCAGTTACAATATACGAATTTTAATCCTTCAAAAAGCTAACAAGTAAGTATACGAATCTTCATACAAAGATAAAGTACACTTACTTGCTTATAAGTAATACGAATCCGTAGTTAAAAAAATTAACAGAATTTACTCATTTCTTTTATTAGAAAGATGAATCCGAATTTCAACTACTGATTGCGGTAAATATCAGTCAACAGTAATCCATTGATACTCGCCAACCAACTTCGCAGAATATTTTCCGGTCAGGTCTTTTATATCTTCATTATTCTCTACAGTAGATGTAAATTTCCATCCACAAACCAGATCTGATTCGGAACCGGTAACAATAATTTCTTTATCCATTATTTTCCTTACTTCCTCTTCTGTTTTCGCAGATTTCCAGATATGGAAGTCTTTGATATATCCAGACAGTCTCCAGGCATCCGTCATTCCGCCTACTCCTGCAGGCTGGCCAAATGCAACCATCGAGGTTTCAAGATAATTCGACAGATAATTTTTCCCGACTTGTGCTGTAGCCTGATCCTTCAATTCTCCATTCAGATAAACTTTAATAACTGCCGATTCCCCATTGATACCATTCTCATCTATAACGGCTGCAAAGTGAGCCCATTCTCCGGTAGTTCCAAAATTCACTCCGGGTTCCATCAAACCCCAGTTCTCAAGCCCGATGGTCATACGCACTCTTGAATTATCAAAATTGTTGATAACCCAGCCTTTACGAGTCTGAGTTTCACCATCTTCATTAAAGCATGAAACTATACTACCAAAGCCTTCCGTATATTTTAACTTAAACCACAGTTCTACTGTAAAAGCCTGTTTACCCGACTCACCAAAATTAGAATAATCAGAGCTATATCCAAAGTCAATATATCCACCATTTTTGCCATTAACATATAATTCAGCATCTTTAAATTCAGGGGGTAAATCTTCGGTCCGCTGTGTTGCCTTAAAGTCAGCAATCGCTTTATTCGCAGCGGCAATAGCCTCATCCGTCTTATTCTGGGTAGGATCTGTTTCTGTTCCATTCTTAAAATAACGGATCGTTTTTTCTATCTGTATCACAGCATCGTCTAATATATATTTGCTCTCCTGCGGATACATATCTTTCTTATCGCCATATTGGACATTATCTCTTAACTGTACCATTTCATCGCGGACACCTTCCATTTGTGTAACAAATTTACTCACATCTACTGCTGAATTATCGTTATCATCGGAACAAGCCGAAAATACAAGTAAAGAGAAGGCTAATAAGGTCAAAAAATTAAAAATGTGTTTCATAATGTAAGAATAATTAGATTCTATAAAAAGTTTTAAAATATGGTCTATTGAAGTGATATCCACTGGTAATCACCGACTAATCGTGCTGAATATCTACCTGTCATATCTTTTATATCCTGATTATTTACCGGAACAGAATTGAATCTCCATCCGCATACCAGATCAGGTTCAAAGCCTGTAACATCGATATCTTTATTCATAATTTTTCTGATAGTACCTTCCGATTTTGCACTCTTCCAGATATGAAAATCTTTTATATAACCGGAAAGCCTCCAATCGCTGGTCATTCCTCCTACACCCGCAGGCTGGCCAAAAGCAATCATTGGTGTCTGTAAATAATTTGACAAATAATTTCCTCCATCAAAGGATGTACTCTGGTCTTTCAGTATTCCATTCTGATAAACTTTTAAAACCACAGGCTTTCCATTAATTTGTTCTTCGTTTATACCATTCTCATCCACTACAGCAGCAAAATGTACCCATTGCCCGGTCGTAGAGAAATCAAAGCCCGGTTCCAATAACCCCCAATTTTCCAAGCCGAGTGTCATCCTAAGCCTCGAATTATGAAAACTATTGATTACCCATCCTTTACGAGTCTGGGTCTGACTGTCCTCATTAAAGCATGATACTACACTACCAAAAGCTTCTGTATATTTCAATTTAAGCCACAATTCCACCGTAAATGCTTGTTTCCCATTTTCTCCAAAATTTGAATATTCAGGGCTATGACCAAAATCAATATATCCTCCATCTCGGCCATTAATATATAGTTCTGCTCTAGCTTGTTGCTTATTTTTAACAAACTCACTGACCCAATAAGCAGTCCTATCCAAATAATAGTCGGGAGAAAGACTGCCATAGTCTGAGTAAGTAAAGGAAGAACTACTGAATGGTACAGCCGGTTCTATTTGTGACCCTTCATGCCATTCATTAAAAGAAGTGATAGAAATATATTCAGTACCCGTGTCTATTGCTTTTCGGTACATATTGTCATAATACTGACCATTGTTACGATTGCGGGTAGTAGCATCGTTCCAAGGACGAACTCGGGTATCTATATACCCGGGACCAACACTTGGAATGAACAGCTTATTATTTTGTTTTGCCCAAGTTTGCATTGAAGCCCAATTAGATGATGTGGAACCAAAAGTGAAGCCATCAGATGCAAAATAGGTATAGAATCCATCAAAATTAGCACCTAAAATAACGGATGGCTGCGAACTCATATTATTCAACCATAATCCGATAACATGAGAATCATACGGAGTATTCCTTATCGTTCTGCTACCTCCGGGACTTAATAGAGTAGCCCAGTCGGAAGCCGAAGTAAGATAAGAATCGTAAATAAAGAAAACAGGTTTGCCCTTCAGCCTGTAAAAAGCCGGATGTCCTCCATAGGTATCAATTAAGTGAGTAATACTTTCTTTCATAGATGCTGCATTTCGGCCTGAATAAGGTTCTATATGAAAACATACTTTAAGACCGTATTCATTAGCTATATTAAGAAGCGAAGATATTTTTTCCGGTTCGGAGGTACCCGATTCATTCCACCATGACAAGGCTACAACACCGACTCGCGAACGGACAAACATCTCCATGTGCATTCTTATTAAGACCGGATCTTTACTGCTATAGGTCCCTAACTGAGGATAAAAGTTAGCAGCAATATCACCATTCGTCCCCGGTATATAACCAGGACTGGTACTTTGCCCCGGCCCCGGAAGTATATCGTGTCCCCAATGGAAATATCCGTTATCGAATTCTGCATTACCATACCAGTTATAGTAAAATCCAAAAGTATTATAATCTAAATTCTCTGTAGATAATGCCGTGTTCTTTAGTACAGAGGTGCTTGTATTATCCTCTGTTTTTTCGTTCAGATCTAAATTATTGTTACAGCTGAATAAGAAGACAGATACAAACAATAAAATCTGAATAGTCAACATGTTTTTCTTTTTCATTGTTTCCGGTTTTAGATATTGATTAAGTATGTGAAGTGAGTTTAATTTCTGCTCTTTCGAAACTCCTTGATCCAATGAGCGGTTCTTGTTAAATAATAATCCGGAGCTAAACTCTCATAATCCAGATAAGTAAATGCTGAGCCAGTGTATGGTGTAGCCGGTTCTATCTGTGATCCTTCATGCCATTCATTAAATGATGTTATGGATATGAAAGATGCTTTCGACTCTATTGCTTTTCCGTACATGACATCATAATATCTACCATTATTCCGGTTACGGGTGGCAGGCGTATTCCATGGACGGATACGCGTATCTATATATCCCGGGCCAACACTTGGAATAAAGATCTTGTTGTTATTTTCCGCCCATTTTTGCATCGTATTCCAATTTGTAGGAGTAGAACCATAGTTGAATCCGAGAGAAGAAAAGTAGGTGTAAAATCCATCGAAGTGAGAATTAAGGATTACAGGGCCCTGTTTATCTACGTTGTCAAGCCACAAACCAATCACATAAGAATCATAGGCGGTATTCCTTATTGTAATTGCACCATTTGGACTTAACAGTTTTGCCCATTCTTCTGCCTCAATATTATATGAATCATAGATAAAGAACATCGGCTTACCATCAACTTTATAAAAAGCCGGATGATTACCATATTTATCAATAAGCTTCTTCATATTTTCTTTCAGATTCTCCGGATTACGCCCGGAGTATGGTTCAAGATGGAAGCAAACCTTTACTCCTACCTTTTGTGCCTCATCCAATAAGAGTTGGTTTTTATCAGCCTCTGCAGCCGTTTTCTCATTCCACCAACTAACAGCAGCAACACCGATTCGTGCTTTCTTGAACATTTCCATGTGCTTTTTTACAATCTCGGGATCACGATTACTATATCTTCCTAACTCCGGATAAAAATTAGACGCGATGTTGCCCTCGGTGCCTGGAATAGTCCCCGGACTACTTCCTCCATTTGGATTGGGTGCTATCGCATGAGCCCAATGTGACATTCCTCCATCAAACTCTTCATTTCCATACCAGTCATAGTAGAAACATATAGTATTATAGTCCAAGGCCTCATTATCTCCGTCCTCCGGTGATTCAGGAGTTACAATATCTTCTCCATTATCGCTACTGCATCCCGTATAAGAGATCAGCATAAATAATGCAAGTAAAGAACAACCGATTATTAATAATTTTTCTTTCATATTTTATAGTTAATTAGTTTTTAGATATAACTTTAGCCGGATAGTATAAAAACTACCTGATATTAATCAAATCAGTAATCTCAACAACAATGATTATGTGAATATCTGTTTTTAATCTCCGTTCATTTCAAAGGATGGAGGAATAGAAGCCTTATCCGAAGCCCACTGCTTATTGGGTCTGTTTCCCATTACAAACTCCAGTTTTCCACCTTTTATTAGGTCTTCATGAGCAAACCAGGATTTATTCCAATCGACACCGTTCAGCTTTGCGGATTGTATATATTTATTCTCTGGTGAATAATTACTACATATAATATCGAATGTCTTACCCTCTCCCAATTTTATACTTGCCTTTTCGAAGGTCGGACTTCCTATGACATACATTGGTAAGCCGGGAGTTACCGGATAAAATCCGAGTTGGGAGAATACAACAAAAGATGTCATTCCGCCTCCGTCTTCATCTCCGGGAACACCCATAAGATCGTTTCTGAACCACTGATCCAACAGATTCCTGATTCTTTTCTGGGTTCTCCAGGGCTGTCCTGCATAATTATATAGATATGGGATATGAAGGCTAGGTTCATTAGCCATCGAAAATTGACCCACGTTCCCCGTATGATCGGGTAGCTGTGCATAAAATTCAAATTTGCTTTTGCCCAATGGCGTATCGTACATCTTCTCCAGTTCTTCAACAAATAGAGCATCTCCCCCCATTAAGTTAATCAGATCAGCAATATTATGAGGCACGTCCCACCGATATACCCATCCATTGTTTTCTCCATAATAATCACGGGCACCTTGCCCTCCCGAATACCTATAATCGAACGGTTCAATATAGCTTCCATTCATATCTTTGGGATGGAAGAATTTAGTATCCGGATTAAACAACTTATGATAGTTCAGACTTCTTTTCAGAAAATGAGAATAGTCATCCTTTTTGCCTATATGTTTTGCAATCTGGGAAAGGCACCATTCGTCATACACTGTACCTAAAGTGACTGCGACAGGTTGCCTTTTTTCAAAATTATTCACATTGGCAACCGATTCTATCTCACCGTCTCTTAAGGCCGGAAAATAACCGTTCTTTTTATAGAAATCATCTAACACTCCGGCCTTATCTCCTGACCATGGAATAAGTGTTTTTTCAGTAATACCCCTCTTGCATGCATCATAAGCCAATTCGAGATTAAATCCTTTAAGCCCTTTTACATAAGCATCGATAACTGTTGCCACTCCGTGATTTGAATTCATTCTGCGACTATCACCAGTAATTTCAGGAAAAGTTGGCATCCAAAAATTATCCATCTGTTCAGCCATACGGACAAATGAATTAATCATCTGAACTTCCTTTTCGGGTTCTATGATAACTCTCAGAGGATGTGTGGCACGGTATGTATCCCAAATCCAGTCATCAGTATAAAATGGTATGCCATTATCGCCATGCACCTTATCATCAAACGAACTATAATACATCCCATCTTCAGAGATACAGATCATTCGTTCATAAGTGCGGTAAAGAGATGTATAAAACACTGCTTTAGCATCTTCACAGTTCCCTTCGACTTTTATTTTACTCAGTGTCTCATTCCATATAGCCCGCCCTTGTTCTCTGACTTCATCAAAGCTGGCATTTTTCACTTCCCGGTAAAGATTCTTTTTAGCCTGCTCTTCGCTTATAAAGGATATACCATAACGAATATGTATTTGTCGTAAATTCTCTGTAAATCTCATTACAAGACAAGAACTATCCTCCGTTTTATCATCAAAGGGATCTATCCGTTCAGGATCAATATCCGTTTCGAGATACAGATAGACTTTTGTTGGAAAATCTCCTATTTGCTGATAACCAGATACTGAACGTCCATTCGCTTTCAATATACCATTCTTACTATTTATCACAAAGGACGGAGCACCCTCACTAAACTGAAATTTATATATTGCAGACTGATATGATGGTACATATTCCACATCGATATTATCCTCATTCAGAAATACCCGATAGAAATATGGCTTAATCACTTCATTATCGTATTCCAGCGGAATAACCGAAGATAATTGCTTGTCCCCGGCAAGCGGACTTATGGAAAATGCCGAATTTCCTCTATGACTTGTAACTATCACTGGCAAGCCTTTTATTTTATTTCCGGTATAATCTTCCCTTTCCGGATATACCCTTAGCATACTGTTCGGAAGATGGATGGTAGGATAAGCAGGAATTAACAGATGACTTATATTTCCTATATACGGATTCACATAATCAACCGGTTCTTTACTTATAACCTCTTTATCTGAACAACTTACTACAATCCCCAGAATGAAAGAAAGGGATATAATCCGAAAAATATTTTGAGATATTTTTTTCATGTTTTATTTATTAGCTTGCACTCTGCAAAGATTACAAATCAACATTCACCGCAGGAGCATAATTATATTTAGCCTCCGACGCACCACTTAATGCACCTATACGGAAATAATAGCTATTGCCCGTGGATATTTTATTATAATTATTTATATCCATAACAATCTCATATTCTACATCTTCCGCAATCGTATTTAATTCGTATGTTACACTCGCCGTTTGTATACGATATCCCACAGATATATCCGGATGGGCAAATAAGGAAATCGCCTTAACAGGCTCCGATGTAGTCTGTTGCATTTTGAATTTCGCGACAATCTTCCCATCTCTAAATTTAATATCAGTATCAGTAATTCTTATATACGGTATAACTTCGAATGTATGGGTATTCGCCCCTTTTTTCATTTGATATCTTATTGTATCCTGCGGAATATAGTTCCCTTTATTCATTATAATCTTATAATCACCCGAGAACATAAGATTATTCTGAAAAGTCCCGTCATTTTTGAATACCATCGATTGCACCGGAGGATTATTCCAGCCCAGTTCAATAAAATAAATTTTCGCGCCTTCCAGAATATCCTGCTGCACTAATTCTCCGGTTTCAAGGTCTCTGATTTCTCCTGAAAAGGATGCATCCGGGGCGTAATCGAGATTATCTTTTTCACAGGAAGAAAAGATTCCGAAAAGCACCAGCATGGCAATTATTGTCAAATTCTTTTTCATAATATTCTATATTAAAGAGTGTTTTTTATGGATTCTGTACAAGTCCGTTACTTCCTATGCCCGGTATTTGTCGGTAATACCGTGAGTAGTTATATGTCTGATTATTATATCCCGGAGGATTCATTCTTACGAATATATATTTAGGAGTAGCTTCTCTCAGGTCGAGAAATGGTACTAAAGAGTGTTTCATCCTGTTTTCAAACAACTTATGGTAAGTTCTCCATCGAGTCAGATCCCATCTGCGTTTGTTTTCAAAAGCAAATTCAATAAATCTTTCTTTACGGACATTATCTACAGTCAATACTATTTCATCTTTATGAGCAGCTCTCTTACGGATATCATTTAATGCTTTTTTGCCTTTTGTCTGCTCCTCCAATGTAGGAGAAGAGTGTTCAGCAACAGCCTCTGCATAATTAAGAAGGACTTCTGCATAGCGGAACTCTATCCAGTCGTTAGAACCCTTATTCCACTCAGGAGTAACATCTTCTTTTTCCTGAAGGAACTTTCTTAATAAGAATCCCGATCTGGTATAATTTCCACCAACCGGACTAAATCCGGAATATTGATTTGCATTATCGGACCCATAAGTATAATATGTCTTACCATCAAGTCCTTTTACACTCGCATCGGTACGGAAAATGAACGAACCATCGGGTTTTACAATACCTCCTTGTATGATAATAGTCTTGTTTTTCCATTCAGTACCCGGAAGTATCATGGTTGCCCATAGCCGGGCATCTTTATTTTCAAAGATTTCGTATGGCTTATCTATAGGAAAAGAATAGTAGCTCGCACTTCTATCAAAACCGCCATAAGTGCTTTCATTACCATCCACCCGTGTTTTTATCAGACTACTCAAACCTTGCCCGTCATCAGTATAATCTTCATATGCATCTACCAAATCGAGAGTCGGATTCATTCTTCCGGGATGAGGCCATCCGCTAGCTGTCTGGTTAGGACGGTACCAGATATCATAATTATGGGCTAATACAGTACCTGATGTATAACCTTTGATAAACATAGGTTCTTTTATTCCTGATAAAACATTGTTAGGATTCTCAAACATCTGTTGGTAGGAATTTATAGCATTCTCTTTTGTCGACGGATTCGCTCCGTACAATTCATAATTACCACTTTTCATTATTTCATCAGAAGCATTAATACACTCTTTGTAATATCTGTCAGCTTCAGATGAATCAATCCCTGCTAACTTCTGTTCTACTGCTGGGCCCGAAATACTGACATAGGGAGCATGGGTAAATTTAGCAACCGAAGCAGCATGGAGTGCAGCTCTTGATTTTAAAGCCAAAGCAACCCACTTATTCGCCCGGCGGGTATCGAAAGGAGAGTCTGTCAACTTCGCTGCAGCCATATCACATTCACTCAGGATAAAGTCCCATGTATCTTTTTCTGTGCTACGGGGAACTTTCAGTGCCTCAACATCACCATCATATACCTGTACTTCTTTAATCAGAGGTACTCCACCATAGCGTTTAGCTAAAGCATAATAAGTAAATGCCCGCAGAAATGCTGCCTCACCCTCTAACGTTCTCTTTTTATCTTCCGAAACTTTGGTCAGAGCCGGAATTGTCTCAATCAAGCTGTTAATATCCCGTATTAATGTATAAATTCCTCTCCATGATTTGTATGTACCTTTATCATCTATATATCCTTCCCAAAAATCGAAACCTTCGTCTACATCATCATTAAATTCGGAGTGCATGGCTTCGTCGCAGGCATGAGCAGCCGAACGGCCTCCATTGTTGGGATCTGTATTGCCTATACCCAGGCTAAAACCTTTGTCGATAGCATATGAAAAGTCTTCGATAGGCAGACGTCCATATAAATTAGCCATATGCATAGCTATACCTTCCTCCGAATCCAGCACTTTATCTGCAGGGACTTTATTATTTGGTTCCACATCCAGAATGTCTGTACAAGCCGTAATCCAAAAGATCAGGCTTAAAAATAATATTGATTTATATATCTGTTTCATAGTTATTATATTTAGAAGTTAGCAGTAAAGCCGAAATTGAAACTTTTCATTAACGGATAGTTCATCCCTGCATTATAAGAGCCCTCTATCCTTTCCGGATCGAAAGGTTTAACGAACGAGTCAGCGAACGTAAACAGATTATATCCATTCACATAAAGACGGACATTATCAATTCCAATTTTTTTCATCACAGAGCTTGGTAAAGTATATCCCAGTTCCAAAGTTTTTAATCTCAGATATGATGCATTTCTACGCCATATATCACTGTTGTCTTTATACAAAGCCCCTACATCCTGTATCAGACGGGATGCCGGCCATTCTCCTGCAATCCAGCGACTATCCGAATCGTAAGGATCTTCTTTGTGCCATCTGTCATAAAAATACGCCGGAGTATTGGCTCCTTTCGACCATAGAATCTCAGCATATACTTCACTAAACTGGACTGTATACATGCCCGCACCCTGAAATAGTGCATAGATATCGAAGTTTTTCCATGACGCTTCTAACGTGAGGCCGTAATGAATGAGAGGAGTCCCTGACCAGAAAGCCGGCATTTTATCATTATCGTCTATAATACCATCTCCATTCACATCCCTAAAGATATAATCACCTGGCAGTTCTTTGCTATTTCCCATTTCTCCAGATTGAACCACTCCATAATTCCTTATTTGCTCAGAATTGGTAAATTGACCAATAGTTTCATACCCCCAGACGAAATCATTCCAACGGTTAGAAGTCTGGTTCCGCCAACGGTCCCAACTACTTACGAATGGCCCTCTTTCTACATAATTCATTTTTGTACGGGCAAGGTTCATATTTCCTTTTATACTATAAGAGAAATCTCCGATTTTATTACGATGTCCCAACGTAAAGTCTATCCCTTGAGTGATATCACTATTCAAGTTCTCCTGAGGTAAACTTGCACCATAAGTATTCGGAAGCGACACTGTACGCGTGGCCAACAGCCCGGTTCTATCTCGTCGGTATAAGTCTAACTCCATTGAGAACAAGCCATTGAACAGAGATAGATCTAAACCGATATCAAATAGTTTTGCCCTGTACCATGTAAGATTCGGGTTGGTTATAGATGGTGAGCCGATTCCTGATAGGGCTGTACCGTCAGTAAATTCATATATACCTACATTCAGATTGTATCCTGGTATATATTGGAAAGCATCTCCGGCATCCTGTCCCGATTTTCCATAAGAAGCCCTGAATTTAAGATTATCTACAAAGTCGAACTTGTCTTTTATAAATTTCTCTTCCGAAGCACGCCATCCTATAGATCCCATTGGAAAAAATGCCCATCGGCTATCCGGTGCATATCTGTAAGAGCCATCATACCTGAATGCCAGTTCAAGAAGATATTTACCCATAAAATCATAGTTGAAGCGTCCGACATAAGAAATGAATGCGGATTCGTTTGACATACCACTCGACAGTTGATCTTTTATTCCTGCATAATCAATTTCGTCATATGTATAAAGATCATATTTACGTTCTATATTAGACCAGTCATTTTTCTCCTGTTTTCTTTCATACACAAGAGTCCCACTTACATTATGTATAGTATTAAACGTACGGGCATAATTTATTTGCGCCTGTAAATCCAACCGGTTTGCTTCGTTATTTCCTACTTGTATCAATGATGGATTATTATATACATTTTCCATGTATTCATCATTATCTGCAGAATAAGTATATGTAGAGTATTTCTTTCTTATACCTTTATGTTTTTGTTGATTATAGTCATATCCTAATTGTCCTTTTATAGATAATCCTTGTACGAAAGGAAGATCATATTTCAGAGAAAATGTGGATTGAAAATTCTTATTATGATAAGTGTGGTATCCTGTTAGATCGGAATCAGCCAATGCTATCGGATTAAAGCCCATTTCCTGGGTAGCCAGATAATCCGGATTATTATTGGCATAAGCCGGATATGTAGGCACATTTATACGGGTTTGCTTAAATATTTCGAAGAATGAGTTCCATGGCTGACTGGTTTTATCCCATCTTCCCGAAAGATTTATTCCTGCCACCAGTCCGTTAGTTATCTTTATATCCGCATTGGAACGAAATGTATATTTGTCATAATTCAGGTCTTTCGATTTCAATAAACTTTCGTCACGGGCATATCCGAGACTTCCAAAATACGATACATTATCAGATCCGCCTTGCATTGAAATAGTATGCTGATGCTGCACAGAGTATTTTCTGAAAACATCATCATATAAGTTGGCACTTTCATATCCGGGAGCTCCCTGTTTCCACAAGGCAAGTTCTTCTTTGGTCACCAGGGGATTACCCTCACCTAATATTGCAGCATCATTTCTCATTTCCATATATTGTGCGGCATTTGTCATTTTGGGAATATCGGTAGGCTTTGATATTCCTATATTTGACGATAATGTTATTTTTGTTTTTCCTTTTGCTCCTCTTTTTGTTGTCACTATAATAGCTCCATTCGCCGAGTTCATACCATATATAGCCGCTGTACCATCTTTTAGGAAAGAGATACTTTCAATATCTTCAGGATTTAATCGCTGAAAAGCGTCCGCACCATCGCGAACAATTCCGTCAATTATAAATAATGGTGTTCCTAATCCCCTGACATTGATATCAGATCTGAATTGTCCCGGTTCGCCATCTTGCTGCCTTATTCTAAGGCCGGATACTTTGCCTTGTATAGATTGAGCCAGACTCGGAGATTTAGTTTTAATTATTTCATCCGATTTAATGTTCGAAATAGCTCCGGTGAGACTTTCTTTCTTTTGAACTCCATAGCCGACAACAACAATATCATCTAACTTTACATTATCTTCTTCTAATCTTATATCTAAATAATTAGCATCACTCACCTTTATCTTATAAGATTTAAAGCCAAGATAAGTAACTTCAATTTCTGTCCCGATAGGTATATCAAGTGAAAATGTACCGTCAACATCGGTCATTGTACTCTTTATAGGGGATGTCACCGATGCCCCTATTATAGGTTCTCCTTTATCGTCTGTTACTTTTCCCGATACGGCGGGCCTGGTCTGCGCCATAACCAAGCTAATAGAAAGAGTAATACCTATCAATAAAGAAAGAAATCTCAAAATTGTTTTTTGGGATTTTTTTACACGCTTCCTTGTTTTCATAGTTGTAGTATTAATTAAAAAAGTCTTTTATTTTTTCAGGTTCAGATTTCCATAACTATGCTCAATATTCAATCTCCCGGGTATGAATTATTCAGCAATAGGGGGACTATACATTCCTGCATCAAATATAAAATGGATGGAGTTAATCCTGCGTTAATCGAGCATTAACACATGGTAAGCATTTTTTGTCAACATTTCATAAACAGCTAATAGCCAACGAAAAAAAAATAATTAAAAATGTATCGATTCTTTGATTAGACAATAAGAGAAACACCATTAATCTCTCATTAATTCTTCGTTAAACTGCTTATAATATCTTCATAAGAGAAGTCCGGTTTTGTATTCAGCAAGCGTACATAGTCTTCACAGAATTTATCATAGCTTTGCTTCGATAATCCTTTTTGTTTCATCTGGTACAGGACTTTACATTTAATGCGGATAGCATCTTCATCTATATTATCATGGATAAGTATAACATCTGATATTTTAAGTAACAATTTAGGATTATCTGCCATCTCATGCCCATTAATTACTTCGAGTAATGCATTTACCAATTTAGTAGAGAATTCTGATTTAAAATCATCTGCCCATTCTGTATTTATATTAGGTAGTAAAGGTCCGGAAGATGCAATGTCTACAATTTGGCTAATTATACCCTTATCAAAAGGATTCTTCTGTAACTGATCCAGAAGCAGAGAAATTTCACTATAATCACAAGTTGTATTATCTCCTATGCTCAGATACCAATAACTATTTTTATTAATTATCTCAATATTACCAATGTCCTGCAACAACAGTCTGAGCTTCCTTATATTTACACGTCTATTATTCGACGCACTATCTTTATCCATACCAAACCAAAAGGTTTCATCCAATCTCTGAGAAGTGGTACCTTTGTCATTCTTAATGGAATTTAAAAGAAGATAAACCATTATTTGCTTGATAGTAGGTGAAAATTCACCGGTAATATTCTCGCCATTTCTATCATATATGCGGAAGCCGCCCAAGAGATAAACAGCTGATTTTTGAAACATTACACTTGATCTCTCTTTTCTCGGTCTATGTTGATAGTCTATATCCTCTTCTGGTACCGCCACCTCTCCCATTCTCTTTTTTCTATAATAAAATATGACTATAAATAAAACAGAAATAATAGCAATAACTATAACAAGCGAAAAGACTGGAGAATTACTACCTTTTTTAGACGCTTCATAAGTATGAATATAGTCTTTGGATAAAGGAGGAAATGCCAATGAATATATTTCTATAACAGTAGATTCTCCTGATGCAAGTTCCTGTTGCACTAATGCATAGAGTGAAGACGTCTTTCTATATAAGAATAAATCACAATAAGACTTAATATCCAGAAAATTATATTTGATAGAATCACTCAGTACCTGCATCGACGGATTTTCTGTATTTATATCAAAAGCAGATAAATACAGAGCCGAATAATATCTGTCATTATTATATGTCAGAGCATATATTTTGTTTGCGTCAATGTCGGCGACCATAGAATTACTAAACGTGTAATGATTCTTATCGTTAAGAAAAGACCACAGGCGAATATATTCTTTTGTGTTGATGTTTATTTTATAGAGATCGTAATAATTCCTCGGGGATTCTTCTTGCTTTCCAGATACGCTTCCATATCCACCTAAAACCAGGAAGTTCTTCTCGTCAAGGTTACATAGAGCACTCAGATAGCGGGGCTGGACAACAGAATCAAGGGATTCTATATGCCATTTTGCAGTATCATTAATCCCTATCATGGATAATTGTGCATTGTATCGATGAATTCCATATCCTCCGAAAACAACCAACCGATCATTCTTACAATCTATAAATCTATTGTGATGCTGCCGGGTATCTATCTCTACAATAGATTGTTCGCTCCACTCATTTTTTTCGAAATCATAAAAATTCAGTTTTGGTAAATCCGGGTTATAAGAAATGAGTTTATTATGTTTACTATCAAACACCAATTGACTCGAAGAACCTACTCTGAAATAAGGATATCCTCTTTGAGGTTTTATAGTATCTGTCTGCTTATTATCTATATGATATGTATATATTCTGTCTCGTGTAACAATAAAAACTCTTCCCAGGATCGAATCATAAGCTAGCTGAGGAAGAGGATTAACATTTGTGCCGTTGGTATTTAAGGTAAAAGATGCAACTTTACTCCATTGGGTATGTTTATCTATTTCCCAAATGGGGTTATCAGCAATTGCCTGCTCTTTCGTTATTTCATCATATACTTCATTTCTATTATGTGTAGAGAGTTCCCATTTGTGTTTTACTACATTCTTACTATCTCTGATTACAATATTCCGGATCGTCATAGGAGGTACATCATTCGTATAAAAATGAGTATCCTTATTTGCCCCGAAATATATTTTTATATCGGCAAAATTAATTAACGGTTGTTCTATAGTTTGTTCATTATTATCAATCAGAATTTTAATATTCTCCTTGTTAAAAGATAACTTTACCTTAAGCCACTTATCTTTAACTATTCCGATAGAGTCACGGATAGATGACGTTTCAATGACCTTATCTGCTTTTGTCAGTAAAAATCTCAGATTTGACTCCAACAAGTGAGAGATAATATCAAAACTTTCCGAATTATTTGAGACAATACGACAAACATAGCCATAAGTATGAAGTTCTTCTCTCAACTTCAAGTCAAATTCTAAAGAGAACCCTTCTTCCGAATATTTCATAGCTCTCTTTGTCGTCAGATTTAACCCTGTACGTTCATCCTGATTTTTAGTGTGGGCAATAAATGTCAGGCCCGAATAATGAGATTGATCATTTATCTGAGCAAACACATTTATTTTCGACAAGAATAGAGATAGTATTAGTGCTAGTAGAAGTATCTTTCGCATTTATGAACCATTAAATTCAAAAATAAGAGTAAAGATAATAATTTGAATATATAATTATATAAGTCTCCAAAAGATTAACTTTAATTTCTTGTGTAGGTAAGGATGGACTAGAGAAAAACATTCACGAATCAAAATCATGAATCAAATTTCTCTCCGGAATTAGCTTAGCATCAAAAAAACGAGTTTTTCAAACTTAATTGAAAAGACATTTGAAAAATCGAACACAAGCTGGATTTCAATAAGCAAAAAGCAATATATAATATAAACGAAACAAATACATATAAGTGGTACCTGGAAAGATAGTGTAATGGCATTCAAAGACAACCCTCTCATAACAATATATTTTCAGAGAAAAAATATTTCCAGCTACAATTTCCACCCTAGTGTTTTTTCCTGTATTGTCCATAGCTTGTAATAGAGACCATTCTTAGAGATCAGTTCCTCATGTGAGCTGTTCCACAATACGACCTTCTTCCATTACAATTATAGTATCAGCACTTTTGATGGTTTTCAGACGATGGGCAATTACAATAACTGTACGTCCTGCAATCAGGCTGTTAATAGCTTTCTGTACGTCTATCTCATTTTCAGGATCGAGCGAAGCCGTAGCCTCATCGAGCAATACTACCGGTGCATTTTTCAGGATAGCCCGCACAATGGAAACACGCTGCTTCTCACCTCCCGATAAAGTGCACCTTCCTTCTCCCACTATCGTATCATATCCTTTGGGCAGGCGCATAATAAAATCGTGGCAACAAGCTTTCTTTGCTGCCAGAACAATCTCCTCTTCTGTAGCACCCGATTTGCCAAAACCAATATTGTTTTTAATCGTATCTTCAAATAGATACACATTCTGAAATACCATTGAGATATGTTTCATTAAAGCTTCCGGATCTATTCAGCCCATATCTGCTCCATTGAAAAAAGCCTTCCCTCTCTATGGATTATAAAAGCGTGCACAAATTTTCATCAGGCTACTTTTCCCACTTCCTGACGGGCCTACCAACGCCGTTAAAGAACCTTGTTTCATAGGAACCGATATGTCGCGTAAGACTTCTTTATACCCATATCCGAACGAAACATGTTCCAATCTGATATCACCACTCTCCGGAGCAGCCTCCGAGCCTTGCATCTCTGACTCTTTCATCAGGTCAAGAATCCGTCCTCCCGCAATAGAGAAATAACGGAATTCGGCAAAATTTGTAAGAGCTCCAGAGAATTTGTCAACCATTAGAAAAATAGCACTACAAATAATTGCAGTGCAAAATGATAAAATTAGTTTAAAGAAAAGACAACTCAAAGCTGCTCTCAATAATCAATACCTTATACAACTACTAAAGTTTTGATGCGTTTGCCCTAAATAAATAGATAACGGTCCCCCCACAAGTTGAATATTTTTTTTATCTTTGACTGATAATTTAGTTGCTCTTTGTATGTAAAATAAAGTAGAATATAGAAGATTGCTCGTTTCTAAATCGTTACCTATTCCAAAACGAGGTCTATATACTCTACTTATTAATAGTCGATAAAAGTTTTCTCTGTGTCTCCCGGAATGGTAGATCATCGGCTCTTTTACATCTGCCATAACCCGTAAACCTTTCATATTGGCTTTTATTCGGAGAGCTTTTCCAATTTCTTATCGACCTCTGAAAGTTTCTCCCAAAGTGCATCGTTTGATACTGACTGTGCCATATTTTTCTATTTTTAAGTTGTTAATAATTTATTTTTAAAGTCTTGGTCTCTTGATTCTCCTCTTTTTCTTTTTCCGCAACAAGGCTTCTGCTTCGTTCATATCGTAATTAGACGGCTGAATCTCGAATAAACCGCCTATACCCGATGCAATATCAACTACTCCTGATACAGCATTCTCTATCAAGCTAGCTCCTGCCTCTTTCGGCGGGGTTACTTGCTGTTGTTCATATTGTTGCTGTTCCTGAGAATGGTTATTCTCAGTTAGCTGTGCATCCAGTTTTGAATGGCTAAACTTCCTGTCTATCTCTGAACCCTTGAACGAATGCTCTCTTTTTTTGAATGAAATCCCCTGTACCTCATTAGTCTGTCCTTTACGTTTATACTCGATGGATATTCCCTGTTTTTTGGTACCTGTTCAAACTCTTGCCAGTTCTTGGCTTTAGGAAGTACATCTTTAATCGTATGGTAAATTTCGTATTTGGTTTGCTCCGCTCCCTTTAGTTTCTGTACGTTGACATTCTCTTTGCCCTTGCCGTACGTGAGGCTGTATTTATCCTTTAGCTGCTTGCAGACCTTTTCATTTCGGTATTGGTCGTTCTTATCCGAAATGGTTTTACCATCGTTATCCACCCGATTGAACACTATATGGCAATGCGGATGGGAGGTATTTCTATGGTGAGCTATGATATATTGCGTATTCTCTATGCCCATCAACTTCATATACTCCTTTGCCAATCGTTCCATAAACTGGTCTGCCATCCGCTCTTTGTCATCGGGAGAAAATGCCAAGGGGATATGCCCGACACATTTAGATAGCTTCGGATTGAGCAGGCTCTGCATATAAAAGCTGTTAATAATGGATTTGGTATCAGTTTCCAATACACCTTCACTCGCCAAAATCTTAGCATCCTTATTGCCTAAAACATACGAGATGCAACCCTTAAAACTTCGTCCTTTTACTATTTTTCCAATCATCCGACAGCTTGTTTATGATATTTTGGATCGACTCCAGTAATGGAACAGCCATCTTTTCGAGCCGCTTTACAGTTAAAAATTTGATGGTTTTCACTAACTGGTTCAGGTTATTCGCCATTCCCGAGAGTTTTCGTATCAGATCCAGATCTTCAAGCGTATATCGTAATTTTACACTTCCCTTTAGTACCATCTCCCGTGCATATTGTGTCGCTTTCATTCCTAACCTTTCCGCTTTCTCTTTCACGGAATTAAAATCCTTTTCGCTCAGCTTGAGGTTAATCGAACAGGAAAGTTTCTTTTTTTTCTTCCTGGGTCTCCCACGAAGAACCTTTGCTTCCAATTTATCTTTATTTTCCATAGCTTTTATATCAGGATTATTAGGTAGAAGCAACGTATAAAATACCAATATATAGGTATTTCGATAAAGTAGATGTACTTGTAATTTTGCATCTTCCTACATAAAGATCGCTCATTTTAAATTAATTTAAGAATATGATAAAATATATATGTTTTGTTCTCTTTGTCATATTGGCAAGCTCTTCTTTGATCGCACAAGGAAGTAAAAGTGGGGCAAGCTATAAGATAACAGGTAAGATTTATGAGAAAAGCTCAGATGGAAAAATTTCATTACAAGCAGCCACAGTTGCTATTCCTGATTATGCAGTAGGTACGGTTACGGATAAGGACGGACTCTTTGTCTTAACGAATATTCCGTCAGGAAAAGTGAAAATGACAGTTCGTTATCTGGGAATGGTAACAATTGAAGAGACAATTGATGTAAATAAAGATTTAGATCTATCGTACGTTATGCAACCTGAGAATTTTAAATTAGTAACAGTTACTGTTGTTGCTGAAAATACAAATGCACAGCAATCTACTGCATCTAAAGTGTCGCGGAATGCTATCGATCATATACAGGCAACAAGTTTGCAGGATATTATGTCATTGCTTCCAGGTGGAATTTCTTCTAATCCGGGTTTGAATTATGTATCGGTAAGTTTACACACTTGACTAAGTCGATTAAACGAGCCGAGCTTAAAAAATAACGCCACCCGACTCGGATGGCGTGTTACGGGTACTTTCCCATGTGGTGGATGAAAAAGGACTTCATAGATTCCAACTATTTGTTGTATCTATCTTAATCTTGGATGCTCTACTTATTGTTATACTCCCTGAGAGAGCTTTCATATACCCTCCTGTCGGGTGTGCATTTTAAAATACCCCCTGCTACCAGATCCGATATTTTCTTATGAGAACGTTTCAGCATCTTGGCTACTTGGTTAATGCTGAATGTTCTTTCTACTTCCGATTCAGCAGATTTGGGTATTTTCTGGTCAAAAACTCTTTCAATAATCTTTTCAAGGGACGATTCCGTTGTGACGATAACTGTATCCATAAGCGATAAAAAATAAATAGTTAAAAATAGAATAACTGTATATACTAAATTATATTTCGTACATTTGAAGCACTAAATTACGAATAAAAACACAGCACTAAACAAATAGTTTAGCTTTTATAAATAATTAAACTATTATGGTCTATTTGTTTAAAATACGTGAATTGTGCGAAAAAAAAGGTGTGAGCATGAAGCAGGCAGCATCAGACTTGGGAATGACCGAGCAAAGCCTTCATAAGCTTATCAAAGCCAATTCTACTAAAATAGATACCTTGCTCACCATAGCGGACTATTTCAAGGTAGAACCCGCTTATTTTTTTGATTCCCATTCGGGAGATACCAACCAATATGTAAGGATCAAAAAAGAAGAATTTTCTGGGCTGATAAAAAAAGTATTGGCATACTCTATACACGGCTTCGGGCTTATCAAATTGGAATGGAATAATAACGAACAAAAGTTCAATACTTATTTTGACATATTGGATAAACAATATGTTCCCACAGGCGAAGATTTGGAGTATATATCGGCTATCCTTGAAAGAAAAATAGAACTGACGAACAATACAAACCCAAAAGATATATCCAAGCTGTTAATGACTAAAGACGAGTTCAATTTTACTTCGGCTTATTATTACAGCATCAAAAAAGGACAGGCACAGGAAGAACTGCAAAAGCTTTCTTCTTTCATAGATAAACATAACATTCCTGTAACAGAATCTATAAAAAGGGACATACGGGAATTAAATGATAAGATAAAACACTACGAATCCAAAAGTATAATAGGTACTAATAAATAAATTTAATTTTAATTTATAGTTGTACAATTGTTAGACTAAAGAAAACGAAAACATTGAGTATTCCTTTTATCTTCAGCTATTTACTAAACAGTTAAAAGCTCCGCCAGGAACCTCAAGAAAAACTCCGAAGTCGTTTATTTATAACACTTTCGGAGTTTTTTATTTTTTGGAGGTACGGAGAGAGAATCTGTATGACTACTCGGCAAGATATTATGAAAGTGCAGTAGGTAGATTTACGAGTGTGGATCCGTTGGCGGAGAAGTATTATAATATTAGTCCGTATACGTATGTGGCGAATAATCCTTTGAAATATGTGAATCCTACAGGAAAGGAATTGGAAGACCCTATTGTTTGGTTTCTTCCATCAGAGAAAAATGCAAAGAGTATGCCTCCTAAGCATATTGAATATAAAAGAGGAGATAATCGATTTTATGTGTTTGGGCATGGAACACCGACTTCGATTTATAATAAAGGTACAAGATTGGGAAATCCTAAAAGTATTAATGAAGCTTTAAGTAAAGAAAGCCCAGCATGGAAAAAAGCCATGGAAAAAGGAGAACCAGTGACCTTATATTTATATACATGCAATTCAGCAACAGAAGGAGATTTTGTTTCAGGTAGCGGAGAAAATGTCCATATAAGAAAGGGTACGAATAATCCCATAGCGAAACAAATATCAAAAGAGTATCCAAATGTTATTGTTGTTGGCTTTGATGGACAATATGTATATGAAGTGGAATCTGGAGAAACAACAGGAGTTTTAAATGAGAATGAAGATGGAGGTATTGTCATTTATAAGAATGGAAAAGAAATAGCGAAAATACCATATCCTGAAAATTTTACAAAAGTAGAAAAAGAAAAAATAGAAGAAGAAAGAAAGAAGAAGAAAGAAAAATCAAAATAAAAGTCTATGAAATTGTATTTTATTATTATAACATTATCATTTTTATTAGTTTCATGTAATGAAAAGGAAAAAATATCAGCTTCTGATTTTCCAAAAATGAGTGATAAAGATCATATTGACTTGATAGATAAAGCTATAAATTTAAATGATACAAATGCATATTTAAAGCTGACGCAATATCATGGAATATATGGGAACATGGATGAAATTCTATTTGTTGCTTTAGAAATGGCAAATAAGAACCGTTATTCACAAGCGTATTATGATGTCTACTGGATTTTGACTCACTTTGAGGGTTATAATTGGATTGAAAAATTAGATAATAAGACTAAATGTTTAGCTTTATACTATTTATTAAAATCAAAAGAATTAGGTTCTGAAATCGGAAAATATGATATAGAAAATATATTTTCAGATAGTATTCCTAATTCAACTTATTATTTGGAAGAAATGTCAAAAGAATGATCTATCGCCCCTTCGGATTTGTAATCCGAAGACTTATAATTAAGGATTTATAATTCCCTATAAAATTCTTATCGTCTCTTCGGATTTAAATTCCGAAGATTAATAACGTAATACAAATAAATCCTACCAATGATAATTCTGGCAGGATTATTTATTCTAAAGTCCGTATTTCAAACTCAATATACTCCGTTCCTTTTTTCACAATCTCTGTTTCAACAATAGCCTTTCTATAAGCTTATCGTTAAAACCGTATTTCTTGCTTAAAATATCTTGAGTCGGTTTTACCGGGTTGTCCCAATCGGAAAGGGAATTACTAAAGCCGAATCTGAAATGTATCTCAGAGGGAGGTTCGGGTATCTTTATTCTAGGAAGAAGCCAAAGTACGGTGTTCTAGTATTGCTTATATTTTTCTGTCTTGCACCGTTTTCCTTACCATATTTCGTTAACAGATAGATATTTAACATCAATATGTGCCATTTTATATCTAATGAAGCGCCTATATAATGATAAAACTCTCCAGAACGTACCTGTAACTTCTGCCAATAGGAATTATTTCTTTACCTACCTTTATAGCATTGCCGACCAAACCTGTTACTTGCTTAAGATTAACCATATACGAACGGTGAACCCTTGGAATAAAAGGACATTTCATTTTTTGTTCTATCTGTCCTAATGTTAGGGAGGATAAGTGTTCTTTAGTTTGATTGCAAAAAACAACGGTTGTGTAACTGCCTTCGGCTTTCAGATAAAGAATCTGATCGAAAGGTATATACTTCACAGTTTTACCAGTACGTACAAACAAAGCAGGAATAATATATAAAACTTCATTGTCAATATTTCTCATAATCAGTATTAGTTATATTAAGAAATAGAGCGATATTGACCATTTAAAAAGGATCTCAAAAAAGATCCTTACAAATGATTATCCCATAATCAGCCAATTAGAACACTGTTTCATTATATAGAAACACTCTCTGATTACTATATTCTAAACATCTAAACCAGATGAAAAATCATTTTTGACTGTATTAACATGGATGGATACTTACGCAAATCTGGATAGAATCGAAACAAAATATAATTATTAGAACAATTTTTTTTGGTAATTTGTTAATTAAAAGGATAAAGAAATATAAATTTCTCAAAAAACAGTCTATAAGAAAAGAAAGTTAAGAAATGTACAGTGATAATTCTATAGATAAATAGATAAACACCGGTTGTATTTGAAGTAAGAGTCAATAATTTGACATGAGGGGCTACTTCTATTACAACCGATGCCCACATGTTCACATTACATTATTATTAGTCTCAAACAAATTACGCCCTTAAGGCTCTAATTATAAAAATATTACCGTAATGTATTAATGATTTTTGTTGTAAATTTATCAGGAAAAGTCAAAGCTTCGAGATAAAGCTGAGATAGCGTTTCCTCATTAAAAGGGTCCCCACCTAGCCCATGATCTTCAACATTTCTGAAAATTTGCAAATTTGGATTAGAGTTCATTCTTTCCCCAAGAGCTTTATATCCCCGAAAGAAGTATGTGGAAATTTTCCTACGCCATCTTACTCGCATATCATCATTCAGATCTACATCCTGAGGAAAATTCCAAAAGTCACCTCGTCCCAAATGAGTAGCTGTGGCCGGCATTCCATTTGCACTCATAAAGATACTACATGGTATACATGAAGCCACCTTTGTTGTTCCCGGTCCCAGAGAATACTCGATATGAGCTTGTTCATTTTCAAGATTTGGATATGATAGCATTGCTTGTATCATACCATGAACACAACCAAAAAGATGATCTCTCTGCATCCCTCCCTGAGGTGTTAGTTCGCTCGGAACATAAATAATATTAGCTGGCTGCGCTCTTTGTGCTCTAGCAACGCTGTTCGAAGCATTCATAACTTCTACTGCTATTCCATCATATTCTTGATAAACATCATCGGTGACATTCATTCTGTATGAAGGCATATAAATTGAGAGCCTAGAAGGTCCTATTATATTAAAGCCTCCCGTACGTATAAATCCGCCGATGTATGCACCACGAGGTTTAGTTATATTTGCATCTGCCTCCATTGCATCCCAAAATGCTTCTGTTTGATCATATGCATTGATAATGGTCGTATCATGTATTTGATCCTGATTAAGTGGTTTTGCTAAAATATAAGGTTGATAACGAGCCGGAACCGTTGGAATGAATTTTACATTGACTCCAGCATCTCTTAATATTAACTGACGGAATTCTTCATGTTCTCGAATAACCTCCTGTTGCTGCTGTTGATTTCCGCTCAATTCGTATTCGAAATCTGTACATAAACCATCATCTACATTTCCAATTTGTGCTTGATCTTCAATGAAGCCTATTGTAATTATTGTACATAAGGCATCAGCTGTCGTTTTAGTTAATGGACGAATTGACATAAGCTTAATTTTTAATGATTAATAATTCTTTAATATTACTTGGCTTTTCTGATTCTTATATATCTTACTTCTTCCAAAGAAGGTTCAACTCTATACAGTTTTCTTCTTCTTTAATATCTTGTAATTCAAAACCTGCGGTTCTCCCATCCCATATAAGGGGAGGCAAAAACATCGTCTTATTATCTTGTCCTGGAAAAGGAATATATCGGTAATCTATCATAGAATAGAAGCCTGAACGTATCAGTTGATAATAGGGATGGGAAGACTTCGTATTAACCATATTCATATCCCACGCTTCTTCATCGGACATATCTACATGATAAATCAATAGTCCTGTTCCAGGTAAATATCGATCCCATCCTTCAGCCTGACGATTCTCAAAATAAAAATATTCTTTCGTATCAGGTATTACGATCTTAAAAGCACATAATATGGGTGTTGCGGACGAGTAAGAGCTTACCGGATTTAAATTTATAGAAACAATCGTATCAATCGGTTCAAGAACAGGAATATTCATCCATTGAGCATATTCTTTTTCAAAAGCCGAATATCCCGCAGGACAACGCCCCTTATCGAGATAGTTACCTCTGTCCATAATACTCATACTTCCTAAAGTAAGACCACTACCAGACGATGTGTTATAAAAATCGGGTAGTCCAAGTACATGGCTAAATTCATGACAAAAAGTACCAATAGTGGCCATTAGAGGATCTGGATCATGATCCTTTCCGATGTACTCGGATGAACATGCATAGCGTCCTATAGTCTTATTGGATATGGTCAAACATGAATCTATAATATTTCCGGCATGTGCCCATATATATTCCCTCTTGTTTGGATTTTCATTCTCACAATACGAAGCAAAAAATATATATACCATATCTACCAACATATCATTATTACTGTCGTATTTAGAAAAATCAATCTCGGTTGAAGCTTGTAAACAAGCTTCAATTACCATCTCTGCCGCATGAATTTCTTCTTGGTTATCACCGTTTTGACCATAATATGCCATCGGTTTTGGTAACCGAATAGGTCCTATAACATTAAAATTGGGAAAAAACAGGCTGTCAGAATTTGTAATAAAATAATCTCTTACACTCCCTTTAGCTCCCTGATAATTATAACCTTCAGCATTTAACAGAGAGCTAAAGCTATCCTTAGGTGCGGGTATAGTAAAATGAGTATCAGAAAATTCGACAAGTATAACTAATCCGTGAAATTCGCCTATTGAATTTATCTTCTGTGCTTTCAGAGATGTTACAGGATATATACTATCATCATAACCGACTGGTATTTCATGAGCCAATCCAATGGACATCAATAAAGCAATGAAAAGACTGTAAATTTTAACCATAATAGAATTGTTTTTATAAATCCTCTTCTATCTTTTTCTTTCTATAAAAAAGATAAAAGAGGATTCGCTGATTTATTCCTTCTTTGAGGTTAATTGGTTGGTCTATTATCCTCAAATTTGATTGGGATATCTTCAGCCTTGGTTGGTTTACCTAATGTTTGCAAATAAGCTTCCTTATCGTCCTCAGGCGTATTTGCCCTTTGTTGGCTGAGAGTTCCTTTTTTCACAGAGCGTTCTACAAACGTATTGTAAACATCAGCGGCAGCTTCGATTGCCGCTGATAATTCTTTCATCGTCATTTTACTGGCATCAAATTGTCCTTGGTACAGATAAAGGAAAGTTCCTAGATCGATGCGATTAACATCAATTACCGATTTAGTAGCTACTACGGCAACTACACGTTCCATTTTTGTTGTAATGGATTTAGCTGTTACGCTTTGGTACCAAGCCTTCATATCCACTCTAACCGGTGATAATCCATCAGTAGCTACATAATACATTTCGATCGTATCAGACGACGCTTCTCCCTCTCCTAAAAAAATATTAAGAGCACTGCTGGCTAGATTGCCAATTCCATTGATTATATTCTGCTTATCACCACTCAGAAATGCGGTGAGGCTGGAAGTAACTACATTGCCTATATTTCCGGCTTCACTCGACGAAAACGCACGAACTTCTTTTTTACTACCTACCATATATGTGATAGGAACCGTCTTGTTACTTTTTTCTTCACCGGCAGTAAGAAGGCTTTTCTCAATATCCCGAATAAAAATATCGGCTTTCGCACTTCCTAACTGTTCCAGGGCTTTTACAGCTTCTTTTTGCTCTTCGAATTTTGCATCCGCGGAGTCAAAACTTTTGATTGCATCTTTGATTATTGACATAATTCTTCAGATTTAAATTAATAATAAATAGGGACTTATAAATATACCGAAGCATATCATTGTTTTAGTTTCTAATCATCAGTTCTTTATACTATAATCTCCTATCCTATTAAGGATTAAATTTGTCAGTATCTATATTTATTATACCACAAACGTATAGTAGCTTTTATCCAAATGAAAAATAATATTGATGAATAACGGATTTACCTAATAAACGGATAGATAATAGGCATGAATAAAAAATGAGTTATACTGTAGAACGCTCCAACAATGTTTAGATTTAAAAGTTTCGGAATTTATGAAATTTACATAGATTAAACTCTATCGACTTTGGCTATGCGAATCATACCGAAGTATAATTAAAGGGTATTATAAACATTCCCTGCTCTGTAGTTCTTCGAATATCTTTGAATAATCTCAAGGTCAGCTACCTCAAAAATAAGAATAAAAAATAATAAATATTATCTTTGGATACAAACTAAAAACGAATACATGTCTGATCAAGAAAAATATAATCGAATATTTGAGGCTAATAATAAATGGATAGAGAAAAATAAGATAGACAACCCCGGACTATTTAAGTTATTAGCAGCAGACCAACATCCAGATTTTCTATATATCGGATGTTCGGATAGCAGAGTGCATCCCAATCAGGTTATGGGATTAAAGCCAGGAGAGGTTTTTATCCATCGTAATATTGCAAACATGGTTATAGCCACTGACCTAAGTGCTCTTTCCGTTATCAACTACGGAGTTGAATACCTAAAAGTTAAATTTATTATTGTTTGTGGTCACTATGGATGTGGAGGAATAGAAGCGGCGATGAAAAAGTCAGACTATGGGATACTTAACCCTTGGCTGCGAAGTATACGAGATGTTTACCATCTACATAAAGAGGAACTGGCTGCTATTGATGATATCGGAGCCAGACATAGGCGCCTTGTAGAACTTAACACATATGAACAATGCCGTAACATAATTAAAATGGGAGAAGTACAAAAGTCTTATTACGAAAAAGGATATCCTAAAGTTGCGGGATGGGTATTTGATATCAAGGATGCTCAACTTCATGATCTTTTCTTCGATATGGACGGCGAACTTGATAAGATTAAAGAGATTTATGATATTACAGGCAATACTGAAGATTGAAGAATTCCACTGCATTTATAATATCATTACACCCTTTTTCCTATTTAGATACCCCGCTTAAGGGGCTTTAGGAAAAAGGGTGTAAATGTAAAACTCTTATATTACTTATATCCGTAATTGATATCAAAAAACGAATATGTATGCTTACTTCAAATAAATGTCGCAGCTTATCGTATGCGGTCTAAAGATTTTACAAGCTTTTCGTCTTTCTTTATACGTGAAACAGCAAGTAAATCAAAGATCAGAGCTAATACAGGGAAAATAATTCCAAGTTGAATATTTAAGGAATATCCTGGAGTAATCTTATCCAAGAATGCATTTACATAAAACGCGGCAGTCACATAATATATAGCTATCAACAAAGCCGTAAATAATCCCAATTTTATTTGTAACTTTCTTTTTTTATATAAAAATATATTTAGAAAAGCTACGATAGCAGATAGAGCACAAAAGATAGCCGCTCCCCAAGCATGATAAGATATTGAGTTATCAAATATTCCCAAAGAATTAAACAATATACTTGAAAATTTAAGACCTTCACTCGTTATTTCAAGTGATGGAATCACAAAAGTAGCCCCCATCAATATCGTTGTAAGAAGGAGAAAAATCGACTGTATACGCTGTATCATTCTATATTAGAAATTATCTTTATCCTTACTAGGATTTCTGTAATAAAGTTTTCCTTCTGTATACTCTTGAGCAGCGATAAGCGTTGGCTTAGGAAGTTTTTCGTAGTAACGAGAGATTTCTATTTGTTCTCTATTTTCGAAAACTTCTTCCAGATTATCGTTATATGAAGCAAATTCCTGTAGTTTCTTATCCAAATCCTGTTTCATTTCAACAGAAATCTGGTTAGAACGCTTAGCGATAATTCTAACAGTTTCGTATACATTACCGGTGTCTTCTGACAAAGACATCATATCTCTGGTAATAGTATTGCTTGCTGCATTTGTTTTTCTATAATCCATAATGATTTTAAAATATAATTATATTGTTTTTTTCGATTATTTATTTCTTCAATTCTTGTTGAACAGCTTCGTTTGTTGCATCATCTACTTCCTGACCTAATGCTTTTAAGGCTGCACGATAGTAACGTTCACTTTCTTTGGTGTACTTACCATTAGGGAACATATTCTTATAATTGAAGTGTTCGTCCATCAAATCTCTGTAACGTACAGGCTTCTTTTCTTCAACACTATAAACGGCTTGTTCAAATCTAGCTCTAACAATCAAAATCTGGAATTCCTCGGTAAATTCAGAAAAAGGATAAGATTTTAAAGCCTCACGAGCAGTTACTACGCAAGATTCGTAATAGTTCTCTCTATTATAAAGCCCCAAGTTGTAATATAAGCGTGCGGCCAGAAATTCTTTGTATGCTAACTTCTCTTGAAGTTTAAACATCAAATCCTGAGCTTCGGGAGCCTTTTCGCTTTGAGGAAAATATTCCAAAAAGTTCTGAAATTCCTGAATCCCTTTAAAGGTGCTTGTTTGGTCTAACCTCGCATCCGGAGAGTCGAGATACAATCCGTAAGCAGAATTGAATCGTGCCAACTCGGTAAATTCTCCCTTCGGAAACTTATTATAATATCTCGTATAGTACTGGGTAGCTGTTGTATAATCTTTATCATAGAAATAGGCCTGAGCCAACAGATACAATATTTCCTGCTCTTTGGAAGACCCTGTATATGCAGATAAAATCTCATCTAACAAGGTGATTGTTCTTCCATATTTCTTTTGATCGAAGTATTTCTTAGCATATTCATACTTTAACTCGGCATCACGGCTTTTCAATATTTTATTATATTCGCCGCATGATGCAAGCAGCATTGCTAATAATAAGGTACACAGGATTCGTATCTTCATTCTACTCAAAAATTAGTTTGCAAATTTACACAAAGCTTTTATAATTTAAAAATAAACTTTTACAATTATATTTTTTTGAGATTCACGATCAGTTTAGCGAAACATCGAAGCAACCTTTTTTACCCCTATTACCAACTGATCAATCTCTTCTTTTGTATTGTAGAATGCCAATGAAGCTCTCACTGTACCATCCACACCCAACTCACCCATAAGAGGTTGAGCGCAGTGATGACCTGTACGAACGGCTATTCCCATTTTATCTAAAAGCATTCCCATATCGTAATGATGAATATTATCTACCAAAAACGAGATTACGCTGCTTTTCTTATCCGAAGTTCCATATATTCGTAAACCTTCTATTTTCAGTAATTCATCAGTACAATATCTTAATAACTCATCTTCGTATGCTTTTATTGAGTCAAGCCCAATATTTTTTATGTATTTCAATGCTGTGGCCAACGCTATCACTCCCGGATAATCAGGGGTTCCGGCCTCAAACTTGAATGGTAACTCGTTGAATGTAGTCTCTTTAAAGGAAACCGTTTTTATCATTTCACCCCCACCCTGATAAGGCGGCATCTGATTCAGCCATTTTTCTTTACCATACAAAACACCTACTCCATTCGGGCCATAAACCTTATGTCCTGAGAAAACAAGAAAATCACAGTCCAGCTTTTGTACATCCAGCGTCATATGCTGAACCGATTGAGCCGCATCTATAAGCACAGGAATATTATGTTTGTGAGCAATTTCTGTTATTTGATCAACAGGATTTACAGTACCCAATACATTAGAGACATGTGTAACTGATATCAGACGTGTTTTTGGCGAAATAAGTTTCTCCATTTCGTCCAACATCAATTCCCCCTTATCGTTGATAGGAATTACTTTAAGCTTGATTCCTCGTATTGGCTCTTGCAATTGCCACGATACAATATTAGCATGATGTTCCATTGCCGAAATAATAATTTCGTCACCCTCATTGCAAAATTGGCGGCAAAAACTATGAGCAACAAGATTTATCGACTCTGTAGTGCCTCTTGTAAAAATGATCTCGTGGCTATGTTTAGCGTTGATGAATTGTTGCACCACCACTCTCGATTCTTCAGCCAGATCTGTAGCTTGCTGGCTTAAATAATGTACACCACGATGCACATTAGCGTTCGTGGTGTAATATATTTTCATCATTTCCTCTACCACACATTTTGGTTTTTCGGTAGTAGCCCCATTATCCAGATAAATAAGAGGTTTACCATAAACCGTAGTAGATAGAATAGGAAAATCTGATCTTATTTCTTCTATATTCATTTTTTCACTGTCAATAGTCAGCAGTTGGCAGCATAATGATATTCTGCAACCGAAAACTATGTTTCATTTATCATTTACATACTGCACAATTTCCGCAACGAGCAGATTCTCCCTTGAAACGTTTTTCGACCAAATCCAGTAGTCTTTCTTTCAGGCGGTCGATACGAACATGTTCTAGTACTCCCGCAGCAAAAGCTTGCATTAGCATCAAACGTGCAGATTCCTTAGAGAGACCACGTGAGCGAAGATAAAACAGAGCCTCTTCATCTAACTGTCCTGTAGTTAACCCGTGCGAACATTTTACATCATCGGCATAAATCTCCAATTGTGGCTTGGAATACATATGAGCATTTGGAGAAATACATAAGTTATTATTCGACTGATATGCCAATGTTTTCTGTGCATCTTTTTCAACTCGTATACGTCCACAGAAAGCACCTGTAGCTTCGTCTTGCAACACATATTTGAACAACTGCGTACTCGTACAGTGTGGCACAAGATGATCCAGAAAAGCAAAATTGTCTACATACTGATGCTTATCCGCTATAACCATACCACACACATAAGCTTCGGCATGCTGTCCGGATAGTTTTACATTATAGTTATTACGGCTAACGCCCGTATTGAAAGTCATATTATTGATCAATACATTTGATGCTTCGAGCTGATGAACAAATGTATTTGTCAAACGGGTTACTTTATCTGAGTTTTCTTCCAAGTCGTAATAATCCACAAGAGCATTACGTCCGGCAAAAATTTCGGTAACCTGCGTTGCTAAAAACTGAGATTCATCTACAGTATGATCACAAATAAGTAATTTCACCTGAGCATCATCCTCGGCTATAATCAGAATACGGCGATTGACAAGACTATTAAATTCACTCTTCAATATATTGATCAGCTGAATAGGCTCTTCTACAACAACACCCTTAGGTACATAAATAATAAAACCATCTTGAGCAAACATTGTATTGAATGCGACAATTCCGTTTTTATCCATCTCTGCTATCTGCCCATAATATTTAGAAAACACCTCGGGCTTTTCTTCTGCAAAATGTTTGAAACTACCAACAAATACCCCGCTCGGATAATTTACCTTTGGCTTATGTTCTTCATGAAATATATCATTGAGAACAAAGTAAAGATTTGTAGTCAAATTAGGAATTTCACACCTAAAAGCAACATATGGGTTCCCTGTGAATGGCAACCTGTTAATATTGAGAGCAAAGTCAGGTAAAAATTCCGCTGCAACGTCCAGATAGAGATAATCCTCCATCTTCTTGGTGGGGAATCCCTGTTCTTTAAAAATATTTAGTGCTTTATCTCGAAGACTATTCATCCCGGATAAAGACTTTGCATCAATCTTATCTCTATACTGGGTAAATATGTCTATATATTGATTTTCTATCATTCTTCAAAATCTTTAATAATCCAATCGTATCCTCTTTCTTCCAATTCCAGAGCCAATTCAGCTCCTGCGCTTTTTACTATACGTCCTTTGTATAATACGTGAACATAGTCAGGCTTAATATAGTCTAGTAAACGTTGATAGTGGGTAATAACAACTGTAGCATTATCCTTGCTCCTCAACTTGTTTACACCGGCTGCAACAATACGCAAGGCATCGATATCAAGCCCTGAATCTGTCTCATCAAGTATTGCCAACTTCGGCTCTAACATAGCCATTTGGAAAATCTCGTTACGTTTTTTCTCTCCTCCCGAGAAACCTTCGTTCACCGAACGTCCCGCAAGGTCTTTGTCTAGCTCAACTAATTGACGCTTTTCACGCATCATTTTCAAAAAGTCTGAAGCTGAGATAGGCTCCTCACCTTTATGCTTACGAATTTCGTTTAAAGAAGCACGCATAAAGTTTGTCATACTTACCCCCGGTATTTCTACAGGGTATTGAAAACTGAGGAACAACCCTTCACGAGCTCTATCTTCAGGATCCATTTCCAAAAGATCATGTTCTCTGAAAGTTACTTCGCCCTCTGTTACCTCAAAATTGGGATTACCGACCAAAACCGAAGCAAGGGTACTTTTTCCGGCACCATTAGGCCCCATTATTGCATGAATTTCTCCCTCATTTACAACAAGATCTAATCCCCTTAATATTTCTTTGCCTTCAACATTGGCATGTAAGTTCTTTATGTTTAATAAATTTGCCATTATTATTATATGTTGTTTAAAATAAAAATCTTAGTTACAGCTATCCATTTAACACTAAGATCTGATATATGTTCAAGCCACCATGGCTTTCGAATGCAAAAATAGTAAATAAAACACAAAAATAGCCCGTTTTTAACAGGCTATTAGTTATTTATTAAATCTATAATGTTTCTTTTCTAATAAATTAAACTATTTAACAAACTAATAGTTCCCATATTTCAAATGAGTAGGGTTTTTATTCCTAGAAACTCATTTCTACTACAACTGGACAATGGTCAGAAAAGTTTATTTCGCTCAGAATTGCTGCATTATTAAGTCGTGGACGAGCTTCTTCCGTAATAACATGATAGTCTATACGCCACCCTAAATTTTTACCTCTGGCTCCTGCCCTATAACTCCACCAACTATACTTTTCGGGACTTTGATCATACACTCGAAAAGTATCAATAAGTCCTGTATCTATAAACTCATCAAACCACTGACGCTCTTCAGGTAAAAATCCCGAGCTTTTGGTATGTCGTTCAGGGTGATTAATATCGATAGGTTTATGACAGATATTGTAATCTCCGCAGATAATGAGTTCGGGTCTTTCTTTACGTAAATCGTTTATAAAATGTGTAAAATCGGCCAGAAATTTCATTTTTATATCCTGACGAATATCCCCCATTGTACCGGAGGGTATATAAACACAAATCACAGTGACATCTCCATAGTCGGCACGTAACACACGCCCTTCTCTATCATAGTCAGGAATCCCCATTCCTATTTTCACCAAATCAGGCATACGTTTGGTCAAGATACCAACTCCGCTATATCCTTTTTTTTCGGCAGGATGAAAATAGTAATTATACCCCAATGATTGGATAGTCAATACATCGATCTGATCTTCCGTAGCCTTTATTTCCTGTAAGCATAAAATATCAGGAGACTCTTGTTCAAGCCATTGATAAAGACCTTTATTTACAGCAGCACGTATGCCGTTTACATTATATGATATTACTTTCATTTAATTAAAATGTGTTAAGTCAACTTAATACCTTCATTTTCGGCAGCTTTAACTTTCTTAAATAAGTCGGAGGCAAAAACAAAATCATTAAAATCTTCATTTGTAGAAGATATGACGTCTTTGCTCGAACCTTGCCACTCGAGTTCACCCTCTTTGATAAAATTGATCCGTTCACCAATACCCATTACCGAGTTCATATCGTGAGTGTTGATAACGGTCGTAATATCATACTCTTTTGTGATATCATGTATCAAATCATCTATAACGAGAGATGTTTGAGGGTCAAGTCCGGAGTTTGGCTCGTCGCAAAACAAATATTTTGGATTGAGGGCTATGGCACGAGCTATGGCTGAACGCTTCATCATACCTCCACTAATCTCTGATGGATATAGGTGACCTGCATCTCCAAGATTTACCCTTTCCAGACAGAATTTAGTTCGTTTCTCCTGCTCTATTTTGGTCATTGAGGAGAACATCATTAAGGGGAAATTGACATTTTCGAAAACAGTCATGGAGTCAAACAAGGCCGATCCTTGAAAAATCATCCCCATCTCTTGACGCAAATCTTTCATCTCTCCGAGGCTCATTTTTGTAAGATCACGTCCGTCGTATAATATTTGCCCACTTGAAGGGCGCATTAAGCCTACGAGATTTTTAAGAAGAACCGTTTTTCCCGAACCACTTCGTCCAATTATAAGATTGGTTTTCCCTGCTTCGAAAAGAATATTTATATCCTTCAGAACGTCTCGTTCATCAAATGATTTATATAAGTTCTTTACTTCTATCATGACATCATCAATTGAGTGATCAGCAAGTCTGAAACAAGAATAAGAATACTACCCATAACTACCGAATCGGTACTAGCTTTGCCCACATCCAACGATCCGCCCCGTGCTGAGTAGCCATAATAAGAGGCCACAGTTGACATAATGAAAGCGAATATTATAGTTTTAACAATAGCATACCATACATAAAATTCTTTGAAATAGAATTGAAGTCCATACTGAAAGGTATCAGCAGGCATCACTTGCCCTATTATACAGACTGCATATCCGCCTATTACACCAAAAAACATACTAAGAACTACAAGTACCGGAATGAAAGTCATCAAAGCGATTACTTTAGGCAAAATGATATAATTGGCAGAATTCACACCCATTATTTCCAATGCATCTATTTGTTCTGTAACTTGCATCGTACCTATTTCGGACGCGATATTAGACCCGACCTTTCCTGCCAAGATAAGACACATAATCGTCGATGAGAATTCCAAGATTAGTATCTCTCTGGATACATAACCGACCGTATAACGTGGCATGAACGGAGAATCAATATTCAACTTTATCTGAACCACAATAACAGCACCGATGAAAAAGGAGATTATTATCACAATCCAAATTGAGTTTACTCCTAATTTGCTTATTTCGGCTAGATACTGACGAAGAAAAACACTCCATTTCTGAGGTCTGGTGAAAACCTTTTGCATGAGGAGCGCGTAGTGTCCAAGTTTATCTAAAAGAGAAATTATAAACATATTTGTTTTTTCAGAGATTTATAAACATGAACAAAGATACATTTTTTTGTATAATTCTCAGATTTCAATCGAATGGAATGTATTAAGAGAACATTTTTTGAAAAATTTTCACTTATCTTATGAGTCATAGGAAATCAATCATGCGGATGATTATACACCACCTCCTATATACCCTCCGTCAATCTCGGGCTATCTCTATAGCCAATAATAAACTTAACTAAAAAAGGTGACAAAAGTAACAGCTTTTTGTATATATTTCTTTGTCACCTTTTTTCTACCCTTAAGTCATATATAGATAAATAATCCTGCCAATGATAATATTGGCAGGATTGAATTATAGTGGATTGGAAATCCTTACATTCTCCCTTATTAATCTTCGGATTGCAAATCCGAAGGGACGAAAGACGAACAATCTATTGTAGAAATATCTTTTGATATTGACTGTCGTAATAATTCAAGAAACTCTTTATTTTTATTTGTTTTTAAATATTCGTCTAAATATTGTAAAACCTTGTCTCGCGATTCAAAACGAAGTTTTGTATAAAACAAGTCCGCTAATGCCTGATCATCTTTAGGATTATTCGACAGATAGCTATTGATACTCAATATAGCTTGTTCATAATAAAAGTGTCTTTTTAAAGGATCTCCTTCATTTAGTGCTAACATTGATTTGATATACATCTCTTTTTGATATGGCCTATAAAAACGATCTACAGGTAGGGCATTCATAAAAGCAATACCTTCTTTATACTTCTTCAACAAGAAATACAAGGATATTTTTGTATTGACTATCTGATTATTATTTATCGAAGTACTATCCAATATCTCAAGAGCTTTTTCCAACAATTGCTTATCGCAATTAGAATAATATTCCTCAATATAGCTTAATGCCTGTTCGTATTTGATATTATCTTTTTGTGAACAAGCTGAAATACTTACAATAAATAAAAATATAATGAGTAAATTCTTCATCTATTTATTTTTTAAAAGTCCAACTATGGGTAAATGTTTTTGGCCAAGGTGCTATACCGTGATAGACTACTGGTGTACGCCCCTCAGGTTTAGTCACCCACCAACTTCCTGAAGCTTTTATTGAAGAAAAGTTTTTATTAGAGTTTATATCAGATGCAGGAATAACAATAGAGGCACGTGTAGTATTTGTTCCATACTCTTTAATATCCCCATTAGGGCTGCTTGGTGGCTCTTGCATAGCCCTTGAATATGTTTTATCTCCATACTTAACATCTACTCTGCGTGAACTACTTAGATCTCCATCTACTTGCGTGAACTTAGTCTTATTTGTTACAGTAACACTAACTCCAGTAAAGGTTTTACCTGACTCATTACTCTTTGATATATTACCTTTTATATTTTGAGCGTTTACTCCAATTTGAACATTACTTGTTTCTCTTACCCTAATGGCCTGCATACCAACTTTTTCATCAAAGGCAACAAAACCTATTATTTCTGTGCTTGTTTCAGGGAAATTGTAAGCCATGCCAACATGAGACTGTAAAGCGTTATCATTCCCAATGTATGTATACCCATTCGGAGTGCTTTTTGCGGATGTTGCTTGATCATTCCAAATAATATTGTTGTCTTTATATGTCACCCAATCCATGCCCGTAGGATCAGTAATTCTAATAGGATTATTCCCTGCATAATGGTACGGCGACCAACTATAGTAATTTTCTGCATGCGGATCAACCGTTGTAAGCCTACCTATTGCACTTTCATAATACCTTGCCGAAAATGATACAGATTCAATCCGTGCATCTGATGCAGTTCCTTGCCATTGTATTTGTACGGCTGTTTCTTCTGTTCATCTGTAGTGTTTTCAGCAAAAGCTGTTCCGAACGGATAGTAATGGTTCCTTTGGTTTACCGTACCGCTTGCATTTACTCCCACACGATTATTTCTCAAATGGTCTGTCATATAGTAATGATACACCCCTCCTTCTATATATCCTCGGTCAACCAATATGCTATCTCTATAGCTAGTAACAAACTTAACTAAAAAGGTGACAAAAGTAACAGGTTTTTATATATATTTCTCTGTCACCTTTTTATTTCCTTAAGATCATTATAGATAAATAATCCTGCCAATGATAATATTGACTGGATTCACTATTTTGAATGAATATAAATCCCTTCCGATTAATACTTCTTATTCAAATCTGAAGATTAATAAATAAGTTACCGAACTCCTAAAAGAGGACATCGAAACATTTATAAAATAGAATTTGGAATAAATACCTATCTTTGATGAAAACATTTTGTTTTTATTAAAGAGAAATAGATATGACACCAACTAAAGATATAGAAGATATTAAAGACATAAAGAAAATGGTTGATATTTTTTATGGTAAGGTCAGAAGAGATAATTTAATTGGCCCTATCTTCAATGATAAAATACAAAACCATTGGCCGGAACATCTTGCTAAATTATACTCTTTCTGGCAAGGAATACTGTTAGGCGAAAAGACATATAGCGGATTCCCATTCCCTCCACACGCACAATTGCCTATAAGCAAAGAACATTTTGACCGATGGCTAGACCTTTTCACAGAGACAGTGGACAGTCTTTTCGTTGGGCCAATTGCTAATGAGGCTAAAAACCGTGCATATAAGATAGCTGATATATTCCAAGATAAATTAGCGTATATACGTGACAAGGCAAATAAATAACATGCAAATATTGTATAAAAATTAATCTCTATATTTGTACCTTATAAATTAAATAGAAAATAATTATGATGAAACCACGTCTGGGTATGAGTGCCCGAACAGGTGATAAATGTCCTAAAAGTGGTGTATGGAAAGCTATGGGAATAGCAGAATCTGTTACAATGTCTATATCTCGAGGAAATAGAATGCCTATGCATGAGAACAGACATATAAACTGGAAACTAATTATAATGTTTTAAGTCATGCTTTTGGGGACATGGTGTTACTTTTCTGATAAATGTAATATAATTTTTCAAATTTTACAGAAGAACATCTATTTATACAATCAGACTTAATATTCCCTACAATAAGTATTCTTCGTTATAGAGCATCATTAATCAGGAATCTTGGTTCGTCTGCCTTTCTTGAGGTATTCAATACGTTGTACCTTATCGGTTAGAGCTAAAGTTACCTCGATTGCCATAGGATTTTCTTTTATAATATAAGAGAGGGAAAGGAAATCTTATTTATATTTGAGTAAAATAACTAATGAAAACACTATGACTAAGTATCTATTCATTCTCTTTTTATTAATAGTCGGAGGAATGACCAATATTAACGGTCAAAAAATTGAAAGTTTGAAAAAAGCAGATTCTTCCAAAGAATTAAATGATAGTACATCTATTATTTATGGTTTGTTTATCCAACGATTAGGTTTTACTAGTGGCGGATTTCCTCAAGATATTAGATTGCAAAATATTATAACGGACAAAATATATACCTTCAATGTGAAAGGGACAATGAAGTCTGGAAAGGAGAACCCTTTCTGCTATTATATAAAACCTGGAATGTATAAAGTATTCAGTTATTTTTGGACTAAAAGTAAATGGTATGGAGGAGAAATGCATGAAGAACGAATCTTCAAAAATATCGACACATCGACTAAAGACTATGCAAAAGACCTTAAAAATGGAAGCATAGATCCGAATAAGCTAGAACCCTATTACTTAGAAATTAGACCAAATTCCGTTTACTATATCGGCACTTGGCATTTTAATACAGGTTTAGTTTCTTTTAGTGATGATAAAACTAATTTAGATGAACACTTAAAGAAAAAGTATAGTAAAATAGATTTCGACCAAGCTACGACTAAACTTCCGGAGTAATAAAACAAAAGGTAACCATAACGGTTGCCTTTCTTATTCGTCACAAGACACTAGCTGTTTGTCCTTGAAAGAAATAAAAATATTTAGATTGGCTTTATTTTAAGTTTAAAAACCTGATTTATTGTAATATAAATAGAATCATTTTTTATTTTCTTTGTAAAAAAAGTCTAACTATGGAATCACAGAACGACGAGTACGAAGAATTAATCTGCGAAGATATAAAGAAATTAGCAGCTATTTTCCGGAAAGAAGCAGGAGAGTTTTATCCTTTTGCAATAGGAATAGATACCTCTAAACAGATATATTCAATAGCTGCTTCAAATGAGGAAGAGTTTCCAGATTCTCAAACCTTAATTGATATATTAGAAAATAATATCCCTTTAGATATTATTGAAGGTAAATATTTATTGGGTGGAATATGTCTCGACATTTTTAAGTATGAAAATATTGACGGTATTCAAGTAAAAAAAGATGCTATCGAAATAAGATTTATTAGGGAGGGGTATTATAAAAGAAAGTATTATGTCTACGAACTAAGATCAAACGGAGATGCTATTTTTATTAAACCGAAATAAAAAATCCGAGCAATTCTGTTCGGATTTTTTAATATTGTTTGATATCTTATTTTTTACTGAGTGTTTCTAAAATATCAATTTTTCCTTTTTCACTAAAAGATGAAACTTTATCATTTTTGTTGATAATTACATTTATGTTATCCGTTTTAGCATCGTAATAAATTATAGTCTGAAAACTAGGGCAATCATGTTGTTTGCATCCAGAAAATTTATAAATACCACTCTCTGACACTATTGGAGTTTCAACATTAAAATTCTTAATAATAGCATCATATTCAGAGCCGGTTATAGTCTTTAGCCTATCATTAAATAATTTGTCTTCAAAAATTTTCACCTCTAAAGGATATTTTCCTTCATTTTTTACGATGATATTATTCGGGTCTAAAATCTTAATTTCTTGAACTGCATTATCAGAAATAGCGGAAGTAATTGAGTCCTTATTTTCTGAGATTTGATTGGATGACTGTTGCTTCTTGCAGGAGGTGGCTCCTAAAGACAATATTAAGGATATTGCCATAAATAATATTGGTTTCATAATTATATAAATTAAAGATTTAAAGCTAAAAATATAAACAGACAAAATCCAAGTGAAATAAAAAAACAAAAATTACAACTCCTTAACAATTTATAAACTACTTCATTATTCCCAACTAAATATTCCGGATACATTTCAAATCGCTTTTAATATTTTCAGCTATCGATTCAAAGAATTCAGCTAGTATTGTCATAATATCTGGTGTATCATCATGAGCATTTCAAGTCCATTTTAATATGAGACTTCTCACTTGATAAAGTTTTTGATTTATAGAACATCACATTTACTGTTTTGTATTCATTGGTTAAACAGGTTTAACTCTCTGTTTAACTTTGCTTGCGCAAACGACCTAAAACCAGACCTCCCACAAACAAAAAAACACCTACAAAAATTATAAGTGCTTCTTCTGTGACATCGTCAGGATTCAAATATGAAACCTTATGATCGATCCGTAGCCTAAGGATAATCCTTTATTTATGCAGCTTTATAAAAAACATCTAAACAGGTTATAAACAATAACCGATTTTAGAAAGACTCTAATTCTATCATCAGCCTCGGATTGCATATTGTCGTAATATGTACTAATGCCGTTTTTTTAATTCATCAAACTTAGCATATATTGGTTTATCATTTTTCTTTTCCATATAATAACTCTCTTGCTCTAAATAATCATAAGGATATAATATTATAGCATCATCATAATCTTTATCTGTAGCAACCAATGTCATAAATCTAGCTGATTCAATAGATGCGTGAACATATCTTTTTATAGTATTAGAGTCATTCCTATTAATGAATTTAAGTGCGCTCATTATTATTGTATCAATTTTATCTTGTCTATGATAAAAAGCTTTATTGGATATATCATTCTTTGTTCAGTTATTTCTATTATCTTCCGAAAAACAACCTTTTAGTAAGAAAAAAGAATAAGAAATATTAAACATCCGATACTCTTATATTTATCATCTTTGCTTAACCTTTTATTATCCATGATAGTTTCTTTTATATTACTTATTTTAAATTCTAACTCATAGATGTATTTCCTAATATAAACCAGAGCTCTCTTTTCTTTACATAAAACCTTTAAACATTGCTATATAAATATTTCTTTAGTCTAAACTATTTCTAAACATTACTCTAAAATAGCTAAAAATTATTAGTTATGTTGTATAAACAAAGAAGCACCTACAAAATTAATTGTAAGTGCTCCTCTTGTGACCACGGCAGGATTCAAACCTGCAACCTTCTGATCCGTAGTCAGATGCTCTATTCAGTTGAGCTACGTAGCCGTTTTCCTTAAATGCGATGCAAAGGTAAAATAGTTTTGTTTATTATGCAAATATATTCTAAAGTATTTTCTCCTCAAAAGTGATTATTGAAGCCAAAAGCAAGCTATAATATTGTTTTAAAGATGCTTATAAATACAAAATAAAATACATAAAATGCTTCGCTCAGCATCTACGATAAGTAAATCTTAATATGCACTCTCAAACTGATCAAGAAAACGTTGATCATTCTCGGAGAACATACGAAGATCCTTAACTCTATATTTAAGATTTGTAATACGCTCCACTCCCATTCCGAGAGCATATCCCGTATATACTTTACTATCTATACCACAGTTTTCCAACACATTCGGGTCTACCATACCACATCCTAATATCTCTACCCAACCGGTGTGCTTACAGAATGGGCAGCCTTTTCCGCCACAAATATTACATGAAATATCCATCTCAGCACTAGGCTCTGTGAAAGGAAAATATGAAGGACGCAAACGTATCTTGGTATCTGCACCAAACAACTCTTTCGCAACGAATAACAAAGCTTGTTTTAGATCAGCAAAAGACACATTCTTGTCTATATACAATGCCTCAACCTGATGAAAGAAACAGTGCGCACGATACGAAATAGCTTCGTTACGATACACTCGGCCGGGACAAATAATGCGTATCGGTGGTTGCTGCTTCTCCATCACTCGGGTCTGGACAGAAGAAGTATGTGTACGCAATACAATTTCAGGGCTTCGTGCAATAAAGAACGTATCCTGCATATCACGAGCCGGATGATCTTCCGCAAAGTTAAGAGAAGAGAAAACATGCCAGTCATCCTCTATCTCAGGACCTTCGGCTATAGAAAAACCTAAACGGCGGAAAATATCACAAATTTCTTTTCTTACAATTGATAGCGGATGGCGAGTACCAAGCTCGATAGGCGCAGCAGTACGAGTAAGGTCGATTGCCTCATCCACAGTCTGAGAATTTTCTAAAGATTCTTTCAACTGATTTATTCGCTCCTGAGCCTTTTCTTTTAGTTCATTTAGTTTTATGCCTACCTCCCGTTTCTGTTCTGCAGCTACAGTGCGAAAATCGTTCATCAAAGCCGATACTTCACCTTTCTTACTAAGATACTTAATACGCAAAACCTCTATCTCATCTGCTTTAGAAGCTTTCAGTCCCTCAATCTCTGCCAACAGCTTATTTATTCTATCAATCATAAACTTCAATAATGAATTATACTTTTATAAGTTTTTCACTTTGGAATACAAAAATACACTTTTCTTTTTATTATCAATCATTTTAACACAGAAGCTACCCCAACTTTTCATCATCTTTACAAAACTAGATTTTCACAATCTCACGTATCCGTTAAATCCAAAAAGGTTATAATTTCTCGCAAAATCAGACAGAATACAAACAACACTATATCAAATACATAAACATCAAAAAGTAACAAAAGTAACAGCTATCCGTAATATTTTAAATTGTCACTTTAATTTATTTATAAACAATAACAAATCTCTTAATACTAGATAATTTAGCCTATAAGAAATAAAACAAATAGAAAATCTTGAATATTAAACTATATTTGTCATAATTAAACTACAGATCACAAAAATGAAGCTTATATACATTTTTATAATATCCATTCTTTTATTTGTCACACATAATCTGCATGCTCAGTCTGATATAGAGCGTATACAAAAACATCTGACTGCTATTACCAAAACAGAAGGATTTCGCAACTTTGAGGATACTGTAACACTCAACAAGGTGGCAGACTATATATTCACAGAATTTAGCCAATATGCAGATACAACATATTATCAAACGTACACTGTAGACAATATTAATTATAAGAATGTTATTTGTCGGTTTGGAACAAAACAACAAAAAGCGTTGGTAGTAATCGGTGCTCACTACGATGTTTGCGGAGAACAAGAAGGTGCTGACGATAATGCATCTGGTGTAACTGCTATACTGGAATTGACTCGGTTATTTAGTCGATCAAACTTAATACGCCCCATAGAACTAGTTGCATATACCCTCGAAGAACCACCCTTCTTTGGTACTCAATCTATGGGTAGCTATATCCATGCCAGTGAACTGAAAAAATCCAATACTCCCGTTTATGGGATGGTGGCCGTAGAAATGATCGGATTCTTCAATGACGCTGAAGATTCACAGAGTTATCCTTTTGCTCCGATGAAGCTTTTTTATGGCAATAAGGGTGACTTTATACTCTTAACGAAGAAAATAGGACATGGACAATTTGTAAAAGATTTCTCCAAACAATTTTACAATGCAAAAACGATTAAAACTAAAAGTCTGACAAGTCCCGGAATGATAAAAGGGGTAGATTTTTCAGATCATCGAAATTATTGGGCACTCGGTTTTGATGCTATGATGATTACCAATAGTGCATTCTATCGCAATCACAATTATCATAAATCGGGAGACAAAATGGATCGTTTGGATTTTAAACGAATGGCAGGAGTTATTGACGCCATTTACTATGCGATTATCAACATCGACAAACCTACATCTGTGAAAAAGAAAAAATAGTGATTGATACCATGACTATAATATGGATAATATCCAAATTCAATTAGGAATAAAAATAGTGGAAAATTTACCAGTGCATACATAGGAGACGAATATAAAGATATCTAGAGACATCGATTAGAAGTCGTTCTGCGAACTCTTTATGATCTCGATAAGGGAAGTACCAGTAAAAAAAACAATCTGATATGATTATGATAAAATTTTGTAATTTGATATATTTCAATCTTTATAAATTAGGGTTATTAATAAATGAAATGTCGGTCTATCCGATAAATAATTTCTTATTTAAAAACAATAAAAAAGGAGAAGAAGTCATTAAAGCAGTAAAAGAGGTCTCGGAAAATAAAAAGAATGGAATAAAGATAACTCTTGCTGGCATGCATTTTTATGCTCTAGTATATCTATTTATATTGGGTTCCATAAATTCTGTTTTAATTTGTTTGCAAGAAGTTAATATTGCAATAAATATAAACGATGATAATTTACTCTTATTATTATGCATTCCTTCAGTTATTTTTGCTTATTTTCTGATAGACTACAAAGATAGATATTTAGATTATTTTAAATATTTTGAGAAGTTTACAACTAAAAAGAAACGGATATGGGCATTTATAAGTCTTCTAACAGTTATCTTTTTATGGTTTTGGGGATTTGGGAGCTTGATACTCAGATTAATTTTGAATAATAATTAAATAAACCATCATCACTTCGAATTTGCAATCCAATGATTAAAATCCTTACAAACTAGTCATGCCGATGTTGTTATTAATTGTATTGACTATCCCAATAGAAAGAATTAAGATTGCAGTTGCCATAAATATACTCTAGCACGATTTCTGAAAGTCTAATTTTCTTTAATCAAAAGAATACCACTAAGAATAGTACTTATCGCATCAGCTTTTTTTACCACCATCAGGTGATCCCCGCCCTCTACAGGAAATGCATTTCGTATATGTTCATAAGAAAAAATCTGATCTTCGGTTCCGTGTATACGATAGAGATGTTTACATTTATTTTCGGGCATCCAACCTACAATTTGCTCAATAGCCCACTTAATATAAACAGGATCAACAAAGGTCATTACCTCAGCCAGCTCTGATGTTGGCACATTATAAACAAAACGGTTAAAAAGATCCGTTATAAGCTCTGTTGAAGCATACACGCGCATCGGAATGCGGTCTGCCACATTTGTTCTTTTAGCTGCACGAAATAAGATTGGGATCTCTTCGTCTCTTTTAAAAGACGAAATAAGTACGGTTTTTATTGGAGATAAGAAATAACTCATCACCTGAACAATAACGCCACCAAAAGAATATCCTATCAGTATATATGGTCTGGAGGTATCAATCTCTTTTGCCATAACAAAGACATATTCCTGCAACGACTGTCCGGGAATGGGAACGTACCATTCAATATATTTCTTCTTATATCCCTCCGGTAATACTATTTTATCAAATACACTACAATTATAGCACATTCCTGAAATAAAGTAGACATTAATATCCTTTTTCCAAAGCTTTTTTACACGCTTCAAAACTTCGAAAATTCTATATATACCTGCCCTTTTCTTCTTGTCCATAATTTATATTAGCGAATGGGTATATAAAGATAACATTTTATTAACTAAAGATATAATATGCACCTCTAGCTTTTCCTGAAACTTTATCTACCTTTTTATAAGACCTATTTTAAATTTTATTTCTATGCACATCCCCATCTATACCTATTACATGGTATATAAATACCATGTAATAGGTATTTACTACTTCGGTCAAGAGGCATACTTTTACATAAATTTATTTACTATGTTTTAAAATATGTAATAATTTGTGTTTTACAGAAACAACCAACAAAACAAGACATTTCAAAATATATCATTTCAAGCTAACAAATCGATATAAAAAATCATTATGAAACAAAATTTAAAAAAAATATTCCATTTTTATTCTTTTTATAAAAATTTAGTTTACATTTGCTCCTAGAAATAAGTTTACTCTCAAAACTTACCTCTAAATAAAAGTAGTGTTCTATAATGAAAATAAAGATAAAGGAAATCAAAGCTAACATAGCTTCAGATTACAGATATACAACTGTAATACCTTCAATTAGCTTTATCATGCCAAAAATATTTATATACAAAAGCTATATAAATATGACACAAGAAGACAATCAAAATCAAAGGAATCACAAAAGGGCTCTTCACCCTTCATTTAAAATGATTCCCCTTCAAAGTTGTATTCTTTAAGTTTATAAGCGACTCTAATAGCTCGCCAACTAGTACCAATAAGTATACGAACGGAAAAAAACAGTGAAAAAGGAAGCTCCGATCGATACTACTCAATAGGTGTATTGTGTTAATATTAATAAATTTATGTGTACAAGTATGAAGAAAAAGTTGTTATTGATTTTATCCTGCTTACTGTTAAGCATAGGGTATATTGCCGCACAAACAACAAAGATTACAGGAACCGTTATTGATACGAATGGTGAGCCTGTAATAAGTGCTTCTGTTGTTGTGAAAGGAACTACAGTCGGAACAGTAACCGATCTGGATGGAACATTTTCAATAAATGTTCCGGATGGTAAAAACACGCTGGTATTCAATCTGGTTGGAATGAAAAGTATTGAAACTAAAGCTACTCAAAATATGCGGGTAGTGATGGAAAACGACGACAAGCTTTTAGATGAAGTCGTTGTAACAGCAATGGGAATTCAGCGCGATCAGAAAATATTAGGGTACGCTGCGACTCAAGTGAAATCGGATGAAATATCAGCTGCAAAATCCGGATCTGTAATGGGCGGATTGAATGGGAAAATAGCCGGAGTAAATATTTCCGCTGCCGGACCGGCTGGTACATCTCAAAAAGTATTAATTCGTGGTATTTCTTCTGTAACAAACAACAATCCACTGTATATTGTTGACGGTGTACCGATAACAAATGAACGCTCAGGAAATGATTATGTCGATTTTGGGAATAGTGCCAATGACATAAACGCTGAAGATGTAGAATCGGTTACTGTATTGAAAGGAGCCTCTGCTACTGCCTTATATGGATCCCGTGCTGCAAATGGAGTTATCATGATAACAACCAAAAGAGCAAAAAATGAAAAGCTTACAATATCATATGATGGAGCATTTACAGCTTCAAATGTTCTTCGCGTAATGCAAACACAAGACTTATTTGGACAAGGTTGGGGTTCTTGGGATAGAGCAGAAAACGGTTCATGGGGTCCTCGTCTGGATGGAACTGTCCATGAATGGGGTTCAGACCAATTAGATCCGGTTATGACTAAACCTTATTCATATGTAAAAAATAACATTCGTAATTTTTATAAAACAGGGTCTGAACTAAACAACACTGTTGCTCTACGTTACGGAACTGATAATCTTGGCCTCTACGCATCCTATGGTAATGTTACAAGTAATGGAACTTTACCTAATGATGGAGACAAATATTCTCGTAATACGATCTCATTACGTGGTAATGCAAAATGGAATAAATTAGCTGTAGACGTGTCTATCAATTATGCACGCAAAGATGTTCGTCGTACAGAGCAAATGGAAATGGAACTTTTACAACATGCTGTTGACGTAGATTATTCAGCAATGAAAAACTATAATGATGAGCGTTATAATCTTGATAACTATTATACTTATTACGCAACAAACCCATATTGGATGATTGATAATAATTATTATTTGTATCAAGATAATCATACATATGGAAAAATAGAAGCTTCTTATGAATTAGTAAAAGGACTAAAAGCTACAGGACGTATAGGAGGAGATTTCCTAAATTATAACAGAGAAAACATTAATGCTAAGACTTCTTTTACTCCAGGTTCATATAGTGACTTAGGAGGTGCTACACCACAAAATGGTTATTATTCAAACTATAGGTTTAACAGAGATCAGTTAGATGCGACAGCCTTCGTTACTGCTGATTATAAAATTTCAGATTTTACCATAGGTGGTACTGCCGGATGGAACTTAAATCAACGTACATACTCTTATAATGGAGGTTATGTAAATGGATTAGATGTCCCAGGATGGTATAACCTTCAGAACACTACATCTGCTGCTGTTTCGGAACAATATACAAACAGAAAACGATTAATAGGATTATTCGGACAAGCAGAAGTAGGCTATAAGGATTTCTTATATTTGAATTTATCAGCGCGTAATGACTGGTCGTCAACTCTACCTTTAGACAAGAACAGCTATTTTTATGGAGGAGCAAATTTATCCTTAATCTTCACTGAGCTTTTTCCAACTCTAAAAAGCAATAAAATAGATTTTCTTAAACTACGTGGTGCTATAGGCCAGACAGGTAATGATACAGACCCTTATTTTACATCCTCTTGGTATACTCCTCTTACTTCAACGACCTTCTACTACACCCGCTTACCAATTGGTGGAGTATCGGGTCTTAGTGAAAATAACAGGTTGCCAAATATAAATTTAAAACCTGAAATCACAACAGAATATGAACTAGGTCTACAAGGTAACTTCTTCGACAACAGAGTGCATATAGACGTTGCTTATTATCATAAACGTACCAAAAATCAGATAATTGGTGCAACTCTAGCACCAGAGGTAGGTTATACCTCTGAGACTAAGAACATAGGTCTTTTAGAAAACAAAGGAGTAGAAATTGCTGCCGGAATAACTCCGATCCGCACAAAGGATTGGCAATGGGATGTGAATGCTACGTTTACAAAAAACAAAAGTAAGGTACTTGATCTTTGGAGTGATGTTAATGGAAATGAAGTCACAGAATATAACATCTATACTTGGCGTGGAATAGAGTATAAAATGAGAGTTGGTGAACAAATCGGTACATTCCAAGTACCAGCCGTTGCTCGTGTGACCGATACAAATAGCCCTTATTATGGATATGCAATTGTTAACAATAACGGATTCCTTACTCAATCAACTACAGAGAAAGAAGTTATCGGATCATCACAACCAGATTTTATTTTAGGGCTAAATACTTCCCTTAAATACAAAAACTGGGGATTCACAATTGTTGGAGATTGGCACAAAGGAGGTTGGATGGCTTCAAACACATCTTATATTACTCACTTCAATGGAAACTCAACTCAAACTGTATACAATGAAAGAAATTCATTTATATGGCCTTACTCTGTAAAAGTAGTAAATGGACAATACGTTGAAAATAACATACCAACTATGGCAAATCAGTTTAGTTATTCTATCGGAAACTATTCATATAATCCATTGGTTAGAAACGAAATTGTAATACCAAAAGATTTCTTCAAAATCCGCGAAATAACGGTTTCTTACGATTTTCCTAAAAAAGTGTTAGCTTCGACACCAATAAGCAAACTTACATTAAGCCTTATAGGACGTAACCTATTCTTGTTTACTCCTAAGAAAAACAACTATGTAGACCCTGAAGTAGCAAATATGGGTAATGATATAACCTCTGAATTTGGCGAAATTACAAGTGCAGCTTCGTATCGCAGTATAGGTGGAGCTATCAAGGTAGAATTTTAATTTATCTAATGAAAAAAATTAATATGAAAAAGAAAAATCTGATATATATTACCTTGTCTCTATTTTTGACAGGCATATCATTTGTATCTTGCGATGATTATCTGGATATAAATAAAAACCCGAACTATCCGACAGAAGCCACTCTAGCCACACTGCTTCCTTCAGCCGGAGCAACAACCGTTGCTCAATGGGGATTCAATGGGCAATTGGTTGGTGACTTATGGAATCAATATGTTACTCAAGGAAATTCAACGAATCAATACAATACTACAGTAAACTATAGTATCACTCAAGATTCGTATAATGCCTTTTGGACGAATGCTTATGCTAATACTTTACCCGATTTGAAAATCCTAATTTCTTTAGCAGAACAAAAAGGAGCTTGGAACTATTGGGTAATCGGTAAAATATTAACAGCATACAATTATCACATGCTTACTGATTTTTATGGAGACATTCCATTTACAGAGGCTTTAAATGCAACAGAGTTTCCAGCACCCAAATACGATGATAGCAAAACAGTTGTTTATCCTGGAATTATTGCAATTTTGGATGAGGCAATAGCAAAAGCTTCGGATGCAAAAGCTTCAACTAACCCGACACTCACCAATGAAGATTTCTTCTTCGGAGGAAAGATTGATAAGTGGGTTTCTTTTGCAAAAAGTTTAAAGCTAAAGCTTTATTTACGAGACTTCGAAGCTAACAAGACTCAAATATCATCTTTACTCAGTGCAGGTGGCTTGTTGACTGAAGATTGTGCCTTCACAGCCTTTGAAGATGCAACTAACAAAGGGAATCCTCTATATGAATACAATATCCGTCAGCTAAACACGAAGGAAAACATACGAGCTTGTCATACTTTCCTCGAATTCTTACTAGCATACAATGACCCTCGGGTTGGAGAATATTATGAATTGACAGCTACAGCTGAAGCTGCTATTAACAAAGGTGAAACTCTTACCGATAGACAAAAATTTGGAGGTCTACCTTGCGGTACTAAACCTCCGACAACAGTTGGTGAAGATGATGCGGTACCTCTTGTAAATTCATCAAGATATAAACAAGCATATTCCGATCCTGCTTATTTGATGAATGCTGCAGAAGCATACTTTCTTGTTGCCGAGGCACAAGCTAGATTAGGAAACACCTCTGCAGCTAAATCGGCGTACGATGAAGGTGTAACCAAAGCCTTCTCTCGTTGGGGATATAGTGCTACAGACTTCATAAAAACAGGTGGTGCTTATGCCTTCAATAGTACATCTTTAGGAACTATGTTAAATAGCATCTTAATCCAAAAATGGGTAGCTGGAGCAAAAGCAAACTCATGGGATTCGTGGATGGATCGTAACCGTACAGGGATTCCGGCAATCAGTGATGCCGAAAAAGTTCGTGTAAGCAATATTACTCCTGGACTTGAAGAAGGATACGTATTAGGTACATTAGTACGCCCGGGAACAACTGTACTACAAGCCAGAGAAATACCTCGTCGTCTTCCGGTACCTAATGCTTCAGCTCTTTATAATAGCAATGCCCCGAAAACGAAGGCTACCCAAGAGCCATTATGGTGGCAAGTAGCTCAAGGGAATTAATTATAATAGAGTCTAAGTTTAACTTAATATTCAGTATTTAAAAGAAAATCATATGAAACAAATAAGATATATTTCAGTCCTGTTTTTATTGCTGCTTGGATTTGCATCTTGCGAAACATACGGTGACTATGAAATAGAATATTCTTCTATTCACCCTTTAGGCGGCAAGTACAGGGTAATCGTTACAGATGAAACTGGAGCCCAGGTATATAAAAATTTCGCAGAGATTTCTAATACTTCTGATGAGTCAACAATTCAATGTTGGATACGTATTGGTAGTTATTCACTAAGTGGAACAAATGCTTACTCTATTAATGGTAAAATCAATTGCGACTAATCAACGCTCAGTTTTTCTGGAAGTAATATCGAAAATCTAGCAGGAAATGTTGCTTCTTCAGCAAATACATTTACATTGACAGATGGTAAAGTTGTGTTGAAAGGTGCAACAGCTCCTTCCGGAACTATTGCGGACGCCATATCTTTCACTTTTACGAATTCTCGTTTTCCTGGAAAAACATATAAAGTTGTAGGTTATCGTTATACAGGATGGTCTGAAGATTGATCGTATAGGTTGAAAGTATTAATTAAAAAGGAGACTGAGCGCGCTCCTTACAATTACGCGCTCATCATACAAACACGCTTTTAATGCAGTGATGCGTCAAACTTTAAAGAGACCGAATTCGGTCTCTTTGCTTTTTTATATACTTACAACTATACAAACCTTAAAAAATTGACTAACGAAGCCTCCATTCAGAGATACTCAATTGCTATTTCTTAATCAAATTTTCCATCTCTTAGTAATAATCTAGACACCTTTTTCAGTACCTTTGCCCCAAATTAAATATAAGATAGATTAAGATATGGCCCACTCGTCATTATTAGAAAGACTTGATGCACTGAATATCCGCTTTGAAGAAATAGGCAAACTTATTACAGACCCTGCCGTAATTGCCGATATGAAAAGATACGTCAAACTGAATAAAGAATATCGCGATTTAGAAAAAATAGATATAGCACGTAGAGAATATAAACAACTACTAGCCACCATAGACGAAGCAAAAGATATCCTTGAAAACGAAAATGACTCTGAATTAAGAGAAATTGCAAAAGAGGAAATGGATGCTGCAAATGAACGTATGCCTAAGTTGGAAGAAGAAATAAAGTTTCTTTTGGTTCCGGCCGATCCTCAAGACAGCAAAAATGCAATCATGGAAATACGCGGAGGAACAGGTGGCGACGAAGCGGCTATTTTTGCGGGAGACCTTTATCGTATGTATCAGAAATACTGTGAAGTAAAAGGCTGGAAAACAGAGATTACAAGCGTTACCGAGGGAACTTCCGGGGGATTCAAGGAAATTATATTTACTGTAACTGGCGAAGGCGTATACGGCATTCTAAAATACGAATCGGGAGTGCATCGCGTTCAACGTGTCCCTGCAACCGAAACTCAAGGGCGCGTACATACATCTGCTGCTACTGTTGCCGTATTACCCGAAGCCGAAGAAGTTGACGTGGAGATAAACCCCGCTGATGTTGAAATGCAGACAGCCCGTTCGAGTGGTGCGGGAGGACAGAATGTAAATAAGGTTGAAACCAAAGTACAGCTAACGCATAAACCATCAGGTCTGGTCGTTGTATGCCAGCAATCAAGATCTCAATTAGCAAATAGAGAGCTTGCTATGCAAATGTTGAGAACAAAGCTTTATGATATAGAGCTATCTAAATATATGGATGCAATCGCTTCGAAACGTAAGACAATGGTATCGACAGGTGACCGCTCGGCTAAGATTAGAACATACAATTATCCGCAAGGAAGAATGACTGATCACAGAATCAATCTAACCTTATATAACTTATCGGCAGTAATGGATGGAGAAATCCAGCCAATTATAGATCAATTGATAATTGCGGAAAATACCGAAAGGCTTAAAGAAAGCGAAATGTAAAAAATAAAAAGGGTTAGAAATAAGACAAAAGCGACTCTAATTTTGAAGATACAAATATGACAAAGCAAGAATTATTTGAGAATATTAAAAGAAAAAAATCTTTCCTCTGCGTGGGGTTAGATACCGATATAAATAAAATCCCTTCTTTTTTATTAGATGAAGAAGATCCTATCTATGCTTTCAACACAGCAATAATAGATGCGACTGCAAAATATTGTGTTGCTTACAAACCAAATGCTGCATTCTATGAAAGCCAAGGTGTAAAAGGGATCGTGGCTTTACACAAAACGATAGAATATATTCGCCTGAGATATCCTGATCAGTTTATTATACTAGACGCTAAACGAGGAGACATAGGCAATACATCGGAGATGTACGCCATGTCTGCATTCGAAGACCTGAAAGCCAGTGCTATCACCGTAGCTCCTTACATGGGAGAAGATAGCGTGAAGCCATTTATTAAATATGCCAACAAATGGGTCATTCTATTAGCTCTTACGTCTAACAAGGGTTCTTATGATTTCCAGTTGACAGAAGACAAGAACGGTGAGCGTCTTTTCGAAAAGGTACTCAAAAAATCTCAGGAATGGGCAACTGACGAGCAATTGATGTATGTAGTGGGAGCTACACAAGGAGAAATGTTCGCTGATATTCGGAAGTATGCACCTAATCATTTCTTACTTGTTCCGGGTGTAGGCGCACAAGGAGGAAGCCTTGCCGATGTCGTAAAGTATGGTATGAATTCGCAATGTGGATTACTCGTAAATTCTTCTCGTGCTATAATTTATGCAGACAATTCTGTAGACTTTGCTTTTGCCGCTACAGCCGAAGCGAAAAAAGTGCAAGAAGAAATGGCTACATACTTAGCGAAATTAGGTTAACCATCTTTTATACGTCGAAAAAAAAAAACTGATACTCTTTATCTCAAAGAAATAAATATAGTAATATATAGACATACAAATAATAGAACTCCGAAGTTGTTTACAGGAACGGCTTCGGAGTTTTTCTATTTAGATACTTAAGAGGCAATTGAACAGAAAAATAAGCCGACTAAAAAATTAACAAACTGAAACTAAAAAAAATTATATTTTTTTATAAAAAAAGATTAATATAGCCCAAAGTGGCTAATAAAGAGTAGTTTACAAGAACCGAAAG
>NZ_MKVC01000034.1:0-81183 GCF_001899125.1 Dysgonomonas sp. 37-18
CGAGTGATGATAGGTTTTTCAAAGAACACTTACCTAGTCCTTGCCAAAGGACATTTCTTATGCTGCCTTGACGGGCGCACCTTTTATCTGGTCGATTTCAAAGACAATAAAGCGTTTGTTCAACAAGTCCAGTTCCTTGTCTGAATTCAATAGAAAATCGAAGCGGCCGCCTTTGTAATATTGGCGGAGGGTAGTCAGAAAATTGTTGATATTAAACTCTTCTTTCCCCACTTCAATCTCACGGTTCTCCATATTCGCTTTATACACATCCCGCATAAACTCATAAAAGGAATTGAAGCTCGGACGGATGCTCGGATCACCTTGAATCATTTTGATGTACTCATCGACGGCACTACCCAGCTCTCCCGATTCGGTCTTGGTAATTTTATCGTCCTCGCTTTTCCAGAGTGTCAGCAACAGGGTTTTAAGGCTGTCTTTCTTTTCCACATCGAAGATGCCATCATCCGTATAAAAGGGATTAAATGAAATAGGCTTTTCTTCGGTATATGTAAAATATATTCCATCCTCCCCTTTGGTCTTGCTGCATATCATTTCACACAATCCCTGATAGGAATTACCCGTATCGACCAGAACGACGTGCGTGCCCTGCTCCCAGTATTGGCGAACGAGGTGGTTCATAAAGAAAGACTTCCCACTACCCGAAGGCCCTAACACAAACTTATTTCGGTTGGTAATGATTCCTTTCTTCATCGGTAAGTCGGATATATCCACATGAAGTGGCTTACCCGTTACCCTATCTACCATTTTAATACCGAAAGGCGATGGCGAAGATTTGTAGTTTGTTTCTTCTACAAAAAAGCATAGAGCCTGTTCGATAAAAGTATAGAACGATTCCTCACTCGGAAAATCGCCTTGATTACCCGGAATACCTGCCCAGAACAAGGTCGGCGTATCAACGGTATTATGTCGGGGCTTACATTCCATCAGAGCCAACTGACTACCTACATCGTTCTTAATGCGTTTGAGTTCTTCCTTGTCCTCGCTCCATGCCATCACATTGACATGGCAACGCACGGAAGTCAAACCAAAGCTGTGGGCATCGTTCAGGTAATCTTCGATCCACTGTTTATTGATTTGGTTTCCACGACTATACCTTGAAAGTGAGTGCATATTACGAGCCTGCTTTTCAAACTGTTTCAGGTTGGCCGTATGGTCATCAATAAAAATATATTGATTCACAATATGGTTACAGGTCAGCAATACACCGATAGGAGCCGCAAAGGAAAGGCGACAGTCACTTCGGTCAGTAGAGAGCCGTTCATAGCGGGTATCTGTTTCTACTTTGCCCGGCAGATCTTCCACATCCGACAGGGTATGCAAGCAGAGATAGTTATCACCGACTTTCATTTCGCCTGCTCCGAGTGCCATATCTTTTAGGCAAGTGGTATCTTCCTGCGACAAGGAGAAATACTTTTCGATAATTCCTGCCTCCTCTTTTGTCCCGACAATCTTATCGGTAGTCAGTCGCACCAATTTGATAAATCCCGAATCATTAATAATCCGTTCAAACTGTCCAACGGATTCTAAAAACTTCTGCGCCAGCTCTTTGTCTTGCATCTCTTTGGGAACGATAAAACCACGCGTAAGTGCTGTATAGCTACTTTGTTGCTTGGCGCGTTCTTTACTGGTCTTGGTCAGGTAGAGATAACTGGTGTGATTCAGAAAGGGGCGTTCGTTGAAGTGTCGCTCGAAACTACGAGACAGAAAACTGATGTCTTCTTTTTGCACTTGTGGTTCGTACTTTTCTTCCACAAACCAATCTTGTTTATGAATGATACTGTAGTTAGGCAATACCTTCATAGCTTTTGCCCATGAAGCATGAATCGCTTCATACTCGGGAGAGGTCACGGTAAAGAGTTCTGGCAGTTCCACCCGATAGGCTACAGTAATATCTGCATCTTTACTCAGGATGCAATCATGCTCTACTGCCAGCAGGGGAAACTTGCTCTCTAAGGTCACTGCACTTAAATTGTTTCGCATAGCTCCTCCTTTCTTTTGATACGGGTAACCAGCTGTATAATATGTCTGCGATTGATAATGTATCGCGGATGATTACGAACAGCCTGAACTTTCATCAAGCCAAACTCTCCGTATTTTTCATTCAGATGGAATGTACCCCAGACCAATGTTCCGGCAGTAACGACTCCGAATCCGATGCAAATAACGTGACTGATCCCGATCATATACATAATCACAAAGACAATAAATACAGCCAATAGCCCGCCTGTGAAAATAAAAAGATACTGCGATTTGAGTCCTTTAAATTCGGCAGGTTTTCCAATTCCTTTGTTGATACTATATTCCATTCTTCTTAATTTTAATAATTATTGAACTTATGTAAGATTCCACTTTCCCCCTTTCGGGGGACTAAAGGGACTCTTATAGGAAGAATGAACGGAGAATAGTGGCTGCTACAATCAGGAATATACACGCTCCAAACCACGAAGCAGCCGTTTTCGAGGTGTCCGGATCACCTGAGCTGAACTTCGAGTACACTTTTACCCCTCCGATAAGTCCGACAACTGCTCCGATAGCATAAATCAGTTTGGTAGCGGGATCGAAATAGCTGGTTACCATATTCGTAGCATCTGTAATCCCCTGCATACCGTTGCCTTGGGCGAAAATGCTTGTGGTAGCAGCCAAGAGTATAGCTGCTGAAAATAAAAGTCTTTTCTTCATACGTTTTTTGTTCTTAATTGCCGTGAGGATTGGATGGTCACTTACGGCGGGTTAAACTTGGATAATTAGTGGAGGCACAGCCTCTTTTGTTTTATACAGTCTACGACAAGTAGACCGTTTTATTCACATCGTCTGCTAAATCCGTTTTTAGAGTGCAGAAACTCTTTTGTCCCGGTTATTTCTCCATAGGCATATCATTTTGCTGGTCTTAGAATATACTGTCTATATTAAAATCTTTGAAATCTTTTGGATAAACTATTTCATTATCTCCTTGTAAACGCCGAGCACACATAGCCAGATGAACATCGATCAGTGTCGAGATAGTCTTGGATATCTCCGCTCCGTTGGCTATCACTTGCTCAATCATTTCCGTTTGCTTATTCTCATAGAGTACACGCCCGGCCTCATCTTTATCAGTAACGGAAGCCTGTTTATCAGCAATGGTCCGATTTGTATGAGCTAATTCCTCATAACTGGCTCCGCTGGCCAGTACTGCATCATATTCACCTTCCAGTTCCTCCTGTTCACACTCCGCATCAAATTCTTCTTGCGACAAATATTCGACCTTATCCAAAGGAACATCTATATCGAACTTTTCAGCCTCATCTTTCGCCGGAGGGACAAATGTAGATTCTTTTTCAATAGGATTTTCATTTTTCAAATCCGTGGCAGTGTTTGGCGTTGATTGGCGTAGGTTAAATTTACTTTTACCCAAAATTGAAGCTATTTTATCCTCTTCGGTGGTTATCCTTTTAGGTTTTTCAGCTATTTCTTCCTCTGATTTTCCGTAGGTAATTAAATGCAACCAATCGACAAACTGTTTCCATTTCTTTACCAAAATCGGATAAAGGATCATACCCAACAAGACGGAAGCGATAACGACTATTATTTGTACCATATTTATCTAAATATTATTCATCTATCTTTGGTTTGAGTATTTCCTTTATATCGGACTCATACATTTCAAAATGATGAGACAGCACCGTATCTATATATCCGAACACTGATAAGTTTGGATTGTCATAACAAAGAATGATATTCTGTATCTTCTTATAAAACTGGCTCCGCAAATAGGTTATTTTTTCTTTTCTCCCAGTAACTGGAGTCACTTTAACGAAAAGCGACTCGTAGTCTGCCTGTTCTCTCTTTTGTGAAATGGATATATTTCGATGATCAGATGGTATATCCACAGACCCATCTTCTACTTCTTTTATATTTAAAGGAGTACGCCTGTAGATCTTGAGCTGTTTTAAGACTATAAGTCCTCCAATCAGTGCAGATACTGATATAAGCAATAATAATATTTCCATTACAGTAAGGTATTAGGTATATTCTCTTTATAATAGTGTTCTATTTCCTCCCTATGGGATTCTAAATGATGCTCCAAAACAGTACTGATATAAGCACCTATCGACATTTTTAGTCCTGGCTTGACGGCAGCCAGACGGCTGATTATGTCAACCAAGTCTGCTTTAATATATACACATTTACGTTGAGGTATCTGTTCAGTAGATCTTTCTATAAAAGCAGACCGGTATTCGGGTTTATCCGAAGCAACAGGTTCTGATTGTCCCTGCTTAACGGTCTGTTGGCTTTGATGTAAGTTTTCCATTTTTGTTTTTCGTTTTATTTTATTAAATCGTCTCTTTTCTTTTTATACAAGAAATTTATCTCCTGCTTATTATCTTCCAAATGCTGTCTGATAACAGTATCTATAAAAGCACCGACAGTCATATTTTTATTGGCTATTTCCTTGACTATTGCCAGAATTGTTTCATGTAGGTCCTGACTGATATAAACACATTGCCTGGTTTTTAATTCTTTCGGTTGCAGAAAGGTTGAACGATAGCCACTTCCGACTCTTGGCTTTGTTGTGACCTTCCGCTCTTCCGGTTCAGGTTCTGCACATTGATCCTCTTCTTCTGTTCTTATTTCTTTTTCAACGGATGCTGTCTCCGTTTTACTTTCCGGTCTGCCGAAATCAACCATCGATTCCAAAAGCTGTTTCTCATCGATACCCTCCACACGACGAATGATATTATCTTTCTTCGCCATACGCTTTTAGTTTTATCAGTTCCTCTATTTCATCGGCCAGCAGATCCAGATTAGTGTCTTTTATCAATTGCTTATCAACAGGGAACAGGGTACTGCGAAAGACGGGTCTGATCTCTTCCGTCAATTCGTGCCGGAAACGTTTTCTGTCAGGTATGGACGTTTTTAGAACTTGTAGCCCCAGTTCGCCGATAAGCGTGTTAAAGGTATCGTACAGATCGGTTCGCTCGCGGGCATCTACCTGATTCCAGACAAGGTACAGACCTTGTATATTGCTCTTTCCTGTAGAAATAACATTGTCATTGATCAAGGATGCAAATTCAAGGGAGCTTTGCAATACCATTCGGTCGGCAGTAATAGGGGCAATAATAAAATCGATCATAGACAGGGTTTTAATTACACCCTCACTGTTAAGTGTACCCGGTAAGTCGAAAAAGAGTATATCCAAATCCTCTGATGATTGTTTTATCATTCTCTCGGCTGCTGTAATGGCATCGACAGGTGAACTTTTAAGAATTGGGTACGGCTTCTTATTCAATGTCTTCAGCTGATTGAAAGCCATCAGTTTGTAGTGGTCGATGGTAGTTACAATTTTTCGATCTCGATCCCGCATATTATAGGTGCTAAACTGTGGGAGGTCACAGTCTATTACTCCCACATTATATCCTTTGACATAGTGGAAATATCCGGCCATCAATACGGTCAGGGCAGTTTTGCCTGCTCCACCCTTCTGTGTGGAAAAGGCAACTAATAAAGTCTTCTTTTCTTTCATTTGATAAATAATTAGTTAGTTAAAACAATTTATATTTAGTTTGATAAATAGCCAATACAGTTTATCGGTATAGCAGCCTATATCTATATCCGAACTCAATGGGCTATCAGTTTATAAAAGGATATAATGTTGTAATTATCTGTATACCTGTATCCGGTCATATCTGATTCAGTAGCAATATGCCTACATGGTTTTTCGCTGATATAAAGACGAACGTTCTGACTTCACGACTTTTCAACATAAGTAAGTTTCCACATCAGTGCTTCTCCGCTAATCCGGATAGGCTATTATTCGACAAATTGCTTATTCATTTATTGAGAGCTATACTTTAATTTTTCTCTAATGAAATGGTTATCCGAATCAATCGTTTGGCAAATAAATAATAAAGATTTCATAAAACACTCATTTTCAAAGTGTGTGGCAGTGTTTGGCGCTTGTTTGGTAGTCTATTAATGATAAGGGGAGAAAAATATTCAAGGAAAATCCATTCTGGAATAACTGCTTTTTGGCAAAATAACCACGAAAAAAGGTATCTGTTTTTTGCCATTTTCTACTGAAAATCGGAACAACTATTGTAGTTATATTTCATAAAGAGACCGGAAATACAAAATCAACATATTCAAATGTCTTTTTTGGGAAGAAACACCTGCTTATTTGAGTCTTTTCTGTATTCAATAGTCCCAATCCTCCCTTTTGGCAGTGTTTGGCGTTCATTGTCTACCTCTGATTATTAGCATGCTAATTACTAAGCCTCTAACTTTGTCCCCGAAAGAACAGTTTTCGGTTTTTATAGTATATATAGGAAGCAGAACGGCAGAATTGAAATATCTGCATTTATCTGCATCTCTCATATTCTATTAGCTAAAAGTTATCCCCTTTTAGCTACAATGGCAATCCGCACTCATGCGGATTTTTAATGTCGTCAGACAATGGCAAGATGTGTTTTGAGTACCCTCAAAACTGTTTCAAGGCACTTGAAACCATCTTGCCCACTCCTTTGATAAGTCGGGGGAGAATCTTGCGCCGAAGTTGCAAGATTTTTTGTTCTCGATAGAATGTAAAGTAACGGCTACTCAGTTATGGTAGCACATGTAAAACAAAAGAGGCTGTACCTCCTCTAATTATCCAAGTTATTATGAATGAAAAGGAAAAAACAAACCAACGCAAAACCGGACGTATTCCCAAGCAGGATCCGGCTAAAAGAAAACATGTATTTTATCTGAATCAGACAGATGAGTCCCGTTTTCTATCTCTTTTTGAGCAGTCAGGTAAAACTGCAATGGCTCATTTTATTACCTCCTGTATCTTTGATAAGCCTCTCAAAGTGGTAAAGATTGATAAGGGTGTACAGGATTATTACATGCGCTTAACCACTTTCTTTGGTCAGTTTCGGGGTATTGCGAATAACTACAACCAGCTTATACGATCACTCAATGCCAACTTTACTGAGAAAAAAGCACTCGCTTTTCTCTATAAATTAGAGCAGGCAACCATCGAATTGGCTCAGTTAAACCAAAAGGTTATTGCCCTTACGACCGAATTTAAGGATAAATATTTACAGAACTATGGTGGCTAAAATCAATGTCGGTAGTTCCCTTTTCGGGGCTTTGTCTTACAATCAGCAGAAAGTGGATCAAGACGAGGGAAAGGATCTTTTCTCCAATCGTATTATTCAGGATGTAGATGGCTCACACAACATGTTTCTGAATATAAAATCTTTCGAGCCTTATCTGGCAGCCAACAAGCGAACGGAGAAACCGATTCTACATATATCCCTCAATCCTCATCCTGATGACAGGTTATCTGACAGTCAATTGAGCGATATTGCACAAGAATATATGGAGAAGATGGGTTATGGCAACCAACCTTATTTAGTATATAAGCACGAAGATATCGACCGCCACCACCTGCATATCGTTTCGGTGCGGATAGATGAGAACGGCAAGAAACTAAATGACTCTTTTGAGAAAAGACGCTCGGATGAAATTCGAAAGAAACTGGAGCAGAAATACAATCTCATCCCTGCCGAGAGACAAAAGAGCTCAAATATCCTGCCTCTAAAACCTGTAAATATCAAAGACGGCAATATCAAAAAGCAAGTTTCCAATATCGCCAAAGCTCTGATACGAGATTATCGTTTCCAAAGCATCAATGAGTATCGGGCATTGCTTAACATATATGGCATAACAATAGAGGAAGTCAAAGGCGAGGTTCGGAGCAAAGCCTATAACGGATTGGTGTACTCGGCTTTGAACAAGAATGGAGAAAAGGTCGGTAATCCATTCAAAGCATCCTTGATTGGTCGGGATGTCGGTTACAATGCCTTGCAAAAGAAGATTAGCTCGTCCAAAGAGTTATTGAAAGATAAGAAAGCCTATAACCGTACACGAAATATTGTTGCTGTTTTGCTCAAAAAACAACCCTCTCAAAAGCAATTTGAGAAAGAACTGGCAAAAAATGATATTGCCGTCCTGTTTCGTAAAAATGATGAAGGCCGTATTTACGGGGCAACCTTTATCGACCATCAGGAGAAAGCGGTATTCAACGGTTCACGGATGGGGAAAGAGTTTTCGGCAAACGCCTTTCATAATCTGTTCTGCGAAAATAGGAATAACAATCATTTGGAAACGGAAGTCAGAAGCAAAGATTTTGAAGATAGTTATTCTCATACTCAGGACAACACTCTCGATTCTGTCGGACTCTTTGCAATGGAGCAGCATGGCGATAATTACGAAGAAATTGCTTTTACCAATCGGATGAAACTCAAGAAACGCAAGCCTCGCGGACCGAAATTATAAATTTTCAATTTAACTCATTTGCTAATGTGCTTACTTCATTGGCACATTGGCATATTATCTCATTAACAAATTATTATCTTATGCAACAAGAAGACGATTTAAGAGGACTCGCCAAAGTGATGGAATTCATGAGAGCCATCAGTATATTATTTGTGGTAATCAATATCTATTGGTTCTGTTATCAATCCATTCGGGAGATGGGTATTAATATCGGAGTAGTCGATAAAATATTACTCAATTTTCAGAATACGGCAGGGTTGTTTTCTAATATCTTGTGGACAAAACTATTCGCAGTTATATTTTTGGCATTGTCCTGTTTGGGAACAAAAGGGGTAAAGGAAGAAAAAATCACGTGGAGTAAAATACTTGTTTTTCTGTTTTTGGGTTTCATCTTTTTCTTCCTTAATTGGTGGTTACTGGCCTTACCATTGCCATTAATCGCCAATACTGCTTTTTACATCACAACAATGACAATTGGATATATCTTACTACTAATGGCAGGTTTATGGATGAGCCGCTTATTAAAGAACAACCTGATGGATGATGTCTTTAATGTGGAGAACGAATCCTTTATGCAGGAAACACGCCTGATTGAAAATGAGTATTCAGTTAATCTACCTACACGTTTTTATTACAAAAAGAAATGGAATAAGGGTTGGATCAGTGTCGTCAACCCGTTTCGGGCAACGATTGTATTGGGAACTCCGGGATCGGGAAAATCCTACGCTGTGGTCAATAACTTTATTAAACAGCAAATAGCCAAAGGCTTTGCCTTATATCTGTATGACTATAAGTTTGACGACCTTTCAACTATCGCTTACAATGAACTGTTGAAAAACATGGATAAATATGCAATCAAACCGAAATTTTATGTGATTAATTTTGACAATCCGGCGAAAAGCCACCGATGTAACCCGATAGCTCCCGAGTTTATGACAGACATCTCAGACGCATATGAAAGTGCATATACGATTATGTTAAACCTGAATAAGAGCTGGATTCAGAAGCAGGGCGACTTTTTTGTGGAATCGCCCATTATCTTATTGGCGGCTATTATCTGGTATTTGAAAATTTATAAAGACGGGAAATATTGTACCTTTCCACATGCTATTGAGTTCCTGAACAAGAAATACGAGGATATTTTTCCGATATTGAGTTCTTATCCTGAGCTCGAGAACTACATGTCTCCCTTTATGGATGCATGGCAAGGAGGAGCACAAGATCAGTTACAGGGACAGATAGCATCAGCGAAGATTCCACTTTCCCGGATGATAAGCCCCCAACTCTATTGGGTAATGACCGGCAATGATTTTACCTTGGATATTAATAATCCAAAAGAGCCGAAGATACTTTGTGTCGGGAATAACCCCGACCGTCAGAATATTTATTCGGCCGCTCTGGGTTTATACAATAGCCGTATTGTGAAGTTGATTAACAAAAAAGGACAACTCAAATCATCTGTTATCATCGACGAGTTGCCGACGATCTATTTTCGAGGGCTGGATAACCTGATTGCAACTGCCCGAAGCAATAAAGTCGCTGTCTGTCTCGGATTTCAGGATTTCTCACAACTTAATAGAGACTATGGTGATAAAGAATCAAAGGTGGTGCAAAATACAGTAGGAAACATATTCTCGGGACAGGTGGTGGGTGAGTCAGCTAAGACTCTATCTGATCGATTTGGAAAAGTTTTGCAAAAACGTCAATCCATGACCATCAATAGACAGGATAAGTCAACTTCAATTTCCACGCAGATGGATAGCTTAATCCCCGCCAGTAAGATATCAAATCTGACTCAAGGGATGTTTGTTGGCGCGGTTTCTGATAATTTTAATGAGCGGATTGAACAAAAGATATTTCATGCAGAGATTGTTATAGATAATGCTAAAGTAGCTACTGAAACAGAAACTTACCAGAAAATCCCTGTTCTAACTAATTTTATCAATGAAGAAGGTCTAGATACGATGAACACACAAATCGAAGAGAATTATCGACAAATAAAATTGGATGTAAAACAGATTGTGGAAGAAGAGTTAGCACAAAAAAAAGATTAGATCCAACTTGCTTAATAGGCTTCTTCCAACTATCCTCTAAATTTTGATGGGGTTTGTCCAACGAAATCTTTAAACTGTTTGCTAAAATGATTTGGCTTTTTGTATCCTAATTTTTCTGATATTTCCGATGTTGTTAATTTTGTAGATAGAAGCATTTTTTTTGCTTCTTTCATTTTAATATTCAAAATGAAGTGAGACGGAGTACATCCAGCTATTTTCTTTATATTCAAATACAATTGCGTCCGTCCAACACTGGCGTAATTTGCCAATTGTTGAACTGATAAATTTGCATTGTCTAAATTATTGTATATGAAATTTGAAATATTCTTTAAAAAGATCTCATCTTCATTGTTTAGGTATTCCGAATCAACATTATCTATTTTTAAGTCAGAATAATACTTCCGTAATACCCCTTTGTGCCTTAGTATATTATCTAATCTCAGCAAAAGTTCCTGAATGTTGATCGGCTTTTGTAGAAACACATCAGCTCCAGATTGGAAACCTTTTATTTTTGATTCAGTTGAGGATTCTGATGTTATCAAAACAACAGGAATATGCTTTGTCTTTTCATTTTGTTTTACTATACTGCATAAATCGTAGCCATTGATCTCTGGCATATGGACATCTGATATTAGTAAGTCTATATTCTGGGATTTCATTATGAGAAGTGCGTCTTTCGTTTTGGATGTCAAAAATACCTGATAGTATTTTTCTAGTTTTTTCTTCAGAATTGTTCTTGTATCATGATCATTTTCAACAATTAATATTCTGTATTCAGATTTTTCATTATTCGAATCTAATTCTGTTGAATTATGGCTTTCGGTATAAATGGTATTATCTATAATTTCTTGTATGACGTCAGTCTTAATCTTTTCTTCGGTAATTTCGATATTCTCATTTAGCCTAAAAGGTATTTCCACCCTAAATATATCGCCCCGGCCATCGACAGATATAATGGATAGTTTTATATTTAATAATTTAGCTATACTATCTACAATAGCCAAACTGACCCCACTATTTGCGTAATTATCTGAAGAATACATTCTGTTGTATGGTTCAAAAATAATCTGTTTTTGTTCTTCTGTAAGACATTCACCTGAATTGAAAATATCCATTCTCAACATTTCACCTTCTTTTGTTATTTTCAGATATACAAGGCCATCGGTAGGTGTGTGTTTTATTCTATTAACCAGCAGATTACCAATGAGCATCTCCACCTTTTCCGCGTCAAGAATCATTTCAAACTCATTTAATTCGGCAAGAAAGTCGAATTTTATATTTTTACTTCTGCATAATGGAATAAAGGCTTTTGATATTTCCTGAATAAAAGAAACGATACTGAGTTTTGTATATTTAATTGGTTTATGTTGCGATTCGATGCTTCTGAACTCTATTAATTGACTTATCAAATATTCTAGACGTTTAACATTGCGTTTGAATATATCCACTTCTACATTCTCGTTCTGAACAGATGATACAATCTCATCCTGTAGTGTCGATATAATAGATAGGGGCGTCTTAAATTCGTGAGATATATAAGTGAAGAAATCGAGCTTTAATGAATTTATTTTTTCCGACTTTTCTTGTTCTTCCTTCGCCTCCTCAAGCATCTTTTTTGCTATTTTTTGTTTGTATATCTGCCTATATATTGTGTATATAACAATAGAAAACAGTAAAATATAAACGAGAATCATATACCAATTCAAATAGAAAGGGGGCGTTATGATTATTTCTATCTTTTTCTCATATGATATCTGTTTATCGGTCAATAGTTGTATTATAAGAGTATATTTTCCGGGCGGAAGTCCGGTGTATGAAATCTCGTTCGAACTGGAATTAACTTCATTCCAATTCTCTTCAAAATTATTTAATTTGTATCTTAAAGAATAAGGATATTTACTTAAGCTAAAGTCTATAAGAGATATTTCAAATGATATGAAGTTTTGATTATTTTTCAGCTTAATTTGGGTAGTGTTGTCTATATGTTGAGTCAGTATTCGTAGATCGTCATTCGTATTTACTATTTTATTGAATATCTTAAAATTAACTATATATAATTGAGGCACCTGAGACTCATAATCGATTATTTTTTGAGGATTAAACTTTACATATCCATCTGTTGTCCCAAAATATATTATCCCATCTTTGTCGGAAAAACTCGATCGTACATTGAACTCATTTTTCCCCATTCCCCAATTTAAATTTATTTTTTTCACATCTTTGTTTGGTTTAATACAAAATAAATAATTCCCCGATGCAGCCCATATATTACCATTACGATCTATTTGCAGTCCCACTATAGATCCGTTCATTTGTTCATTATCCATTAAGTATGGTTCTGCAGAATTGTCCTTATACTGGATTATTTGCCCTTTATTAGTGCCTAACAACAGATTGCCTTTACTCGTGACAATACTCGAAAGAATTCGAATGTCAGGGAAAATATCATTCAAATTATGCTTCGTCACCTTCTTGTCTTTCCTATTAAAGATAACTATAAAACCAGCATCTATAATATAAACATAGTTGCCATAAATATGGATGTTGTAAAAGGCAAAATCAACATCCTGAGTGGATATTATATTTGAAAATGATTTGTCTAAGAAAGAATAAATATCTACCCCTTTATTTGTCGCAATTATAAGGCTATCTTGGTTTAATAGCCGCAGGCCATAGATAGTATTGCCTGATATTGAGTTTGGCTCATTCGGATTGCTTAAATAATGAGATATGTGACCATTTTTATCGATTTTATATAAGCCGTTTGATAATGCCCCGGCCCATATACTACCAGAGGAGTCTTCCTGAATAGATACAATATTATTATTGATACCGGTTGAATACTGATTCACTTGCCTTATTATATCGCCTTTTCGATCAATAACATTTATTCCGCTTCTGTTTGTTGCTATCCATAATTGATCATTCATATCCTCTAATATCCCGTTTACCGCAATTCCGCGATCTTCTTTGTTCTTATTTGAGAAATTATAAAATTCAAACGGTGAAATGAGCTCATTGATGTAAAACAAACCGGAAAAATAAGTTCCAACCACCATGTGATTATTTTTAGTTTTATAAATATCAGTCACTGTTGTATTTTCTATTATCCCAGAACTATTTTCTAACATATAATCTTTCAGGTCATTGTTGCTATAATCATACACCGCAATTCCACTATTATGCCCAATCCATAAACGGGAGAAATCATCTTCATTAATACTGCCTATATTTTCAATCTCATTGATACCGAACAGATTTTTCAAATTCTCTTTTTGGAATTTATCAATTGCTCTATTATATCTATATAATCCATCCTTTTCAGTCCCAACCCATATGCTTCCGTTCGAATCCGGAAAGATACATGATTCATTGATTAAAGAGGAATTTGTATTAATTAGTGTATATTGTTGAATCAGATTGAAATCTTTATCTAACTGATGAATGCCCTTATTATATAGTGCCCAAGGGCTTCCATATTTATCGATAATTACTTTTTTGTAATAATAAGGAACTTGCTTTAATAGGGTTACTTTATCATTTTCTAGTTTATATATATTTCGGTCACTTACAATTATTGTGGTATTATTATGACTTATAATAGAACTGGTATGCTTTATACCATTTTCTTCGAATTTTAATTCTTCAAAAACCCCTGTTTTATAATTATAAAGCATAACGTTTCTATCTGTAGTGATAAGCATCTGGGTGCCTACATCCAATAATCCGGCGATCTTAATTCCTCGGAAAATTTCGGGATGATAAAGTCTCTGGCTATCGTATATCTCAAGTCCTGAGAAAGTTCCTACCCATATTCTTCCATAAATATCATCAGCGACTATATTGATACTATTGTTACTTAAACCTTCACTTTTACTTATTTGGAAATAGTTTTTTATAACATTTCCATTAGTCGCTACCAAACAAATCGGTATAAATATAAATTGAACTAAAAGTAGTATGTGTTTTTTCATATAGCACAGGTAATAATATATAGTACTGATTCTTAAAATATAAAGATAAGATAAGTATTGTATATTACAGCTACAGCTATGTATGTAAATGTTCAGTTTAACTATCTATTTGTTCGTAATGCTTGTTCGCGATAATTGCAATAATATTAAAAATCATTATTCTTCCACATTTACTTAATATGCTGATACATTTGTCAACATAAATCACATTGACCATAAAATCTTAAATCATAATATAAATGAGAATAGCCTCCATTGTTTTAACTTGTCTGTTGATCGTAAATTACTTTTACGCTCAGGAAGTGCAAACTATAAGAATACCTAACACAAATCAGACAGACTATACATCTCAGGTTCGTGAAGCTTTAGAGAATACTCCAGAATCTGATTTAATTCTCGAATTTGAAAAGGGGAGTTATCATTTCTATCCTGAAGAAGCTAATGGACTTTATATTAATGTTTCCAACAATGACAATGGATATAAACGAGTTGCATTCTTATTAGATTCGAAGAGAAGGGTCGAGATAAAAGGACAAAACTCCGAATTTGTTTTTCATGGCGAAATAGTTCCGTTTTATATTAAAAATAGTAGAAATGTTACGTTATCGGGTATCAGTCTCGATTATGATAAATCCTTCATATTTGAAGGAGAGGTAATTGCAAATAATGAAAAAGAAAAAAGTATAGATATAAAGGTCAGTTCTAATACAGATTATAGAATAAGAGGAGCCAGACTGTTTTTTGGAGGATACAAGTGGGAAAAGGCATTAGGTGAAAACATAGTATTCGATCCAAAAACAAGGGCTCCTTACTATTATACTTCAAAATATTCGCATCTTTGGTGGCCGGCCGAACTACAAGCTAAAGACTTAGGCGATAACTGTGTAAGACTTCTTGGATTCAATTCGGAAGAGGTTCCTCCTGTTGGCAGTATATATACAGACAAAGGTCCACATGGTGAAAATAGAACTTTTCCAGGTATAATCATTCATTCATCATCCGATGTTATTCTAAAAGATGTGAATGTATATATGTCAGGAGGAATGGCTCTGATAGGCGAAAATAGTGAAAATATATCTCTGGATAATTATAATGTAAAACTGAGGGAAAACTCGGGAAGAATTATTTCTGCTTCAGCCGATGCCTCTCATTTTGTCAACTGTAGAGGACTCATCAAGTTCGATAATTGCTTATTTGAGAATATGTTGGACGATGCAACAAATGTGCATGGAACTTATATGCCAATAAGAAAAAGCATTTCGGATCATTGCATTGCCGTAGCATTTGGCCATTATCAGCAGGAAGGATTTGATTTTGCGTCAGAAGGAGATACATTAAGAATAATTTACAGAAATAATTTACAACCACAACAGGTGTTCAGGGTAAAAGAAATCGAAAAAATCAACGACAATTATTATCTCATTCATTCAGCAGACAAATTGGAAAGTTTTCCCGAAAACGGAAATATGGCAGTTGAAAACTTATCTGGAGTTGCCTCTGTCGAAATGAAAAATTGCACGGTAAGAAATAATAGAGCAAGAAGTATTCTTATTTCTACCTCGAAGCCTGTTCTTATTGAAAATAATTATTTCGACTCCATGATGGCCGGTATATTGATAGCTGGAGATGCCAATAGCTGGTTCGAATCAGGAAACGTTGGCGATGTTGTAATAAGAGGAAATACATTTGTAAATATTGGTAAAGGCGGAGAAGCACCTCAATCGGTATTACAAATATCTCCGGAAATACCAAAGGAAAACCGGAAGGATGGTTATTATCATGGAAAAATTGTATTTGAAGATAATATCGTCAAAACATTCGACTCTCAAGTCATATACGCTTTAAGCGTTAAGAGCCTTGAAATTAAGAACAACAAGTTTTTTCAAACAAAAGACTATAAGCCAATCTATAAAGGATTATCATTTATAGATATTCAAAATTGCCAGACTGTAGAAATAACAGATAACTCATACGAGGGAGATTTTGATGCTGAAATAAGCGCGGTGGATTGCGTCAATGTCAAAACAAATAAACAGAGAGGCTTTAAAAAGTCTGTCGTTGAAAAACCGAATACCTTTTTCTATCAACAATAAAATAAGCGTTCTATGAGAAAAGCACAATTACTAATACTGATCCTATGCTCATTAGTAGTATTCTCTTGCCAAAATATGTCAAAATATACATCATTCACTCCTGGTGAATTATGGCTTGATGATAATGGCGTACACATCAATGCCCATGGAGGGGGAATCCTCTTTGACAATGGTAAATACTATTGGTTTGGCGAACATAAAACAGAAGGGGAAAGCGGGAATATGGCTAATGTGGGTGTACATTGTTATTCATCGACAGACCTTTACAACTGGAAAGATGAAGGAATAGTTCTCTCTGTAGATGAAGAAAACTCTGGCAGCGATATTGAAAAAGGGTGTATCCTTGAACGTCCAAAGGTAATAAAGAACAAGAAAACCGGCAAATACGTGATGTGGTTTCATCTTGAACCTAAAGGTAATGGATATAAGGGCGCATTGAGCGGAGTGGCCGTCAGCGAAAACGTTTCAGGTCCTTATAAGTTTATCAAGGCTGTAAGACCTAATGCTGGTTGCTGGCCTGTAGATTATCCCGAATACTTGAAAAATAAGCCGAGTAAAGCAGAAGGGATAAATTTCCCCGGCAATTATTTACCGGAAAGTCCTGATTCGATGAATATCGTAAAGCGCGATTTTGAAAAAGGACAAATGGCTCGAGACATGACTCTTTTTGTGGATGAAGATGGAAAAGCATACCATATATATTCGTCTGAGGAAAATAGTACACTCCACATTGCTCTTTTGTCAGATGATTATTTAAGCCATAGTGGAATTTATACTCGTAATTTTTCCGGACGTTTTATGGAAGCTCCAGCTATCTTTAAAAAAGATGGGAAGTATTACATGATGATGTCGGGGTGTACCGGTTGGGATCCGAATCAGGCTCGGTCGGCAATATCCGATTCAATTCTCGGACAATGGACAGAACTGGGGAACCCGTGTATTAATGATACCAAGGAAACGACATTTGATTCACAAAGCACATTCATTCTTCCCGTACAAAACAAGGAAAATACATTTATCTACATGGGCGATCGATGGACACCCCAGAATGCAATTGATGGCAGATATGTCTGGTTGCCTGTCGAATTTGAGAATAATAAATTTGAGATAATGTGGCAAGATAAATGGGCTATTAAATAAAAAATAGAAAATGAATAGATTTATAATGTTACTTATAGGCTTCGTCTCAATTATACTGTTGGGAACGGAAACCAGAGCACAATCTTCTGACGGGAGTACTAAAATTGGAGTTCTTGTCAATGGAGATGCGTACAATATAGATTGGACAAAAGCATTAGACTCATACGAGGTTATTAATCCGAGTGTAAAGAATTTTCTAGTCAAACAATATGATTGGAACATGCAAGAGCGCTTATATCGCTATAAGCCGGACTATTGCATTGTGTCTGGTGGACTTCCAGACATATTATTGCAAGTACCGTTTCCCACAATAATAAATGCGTATCAACATTTAATCAATCGTTTGAAAGAACATGATATAAAGCCCATCATCATAAAAATTCTTCCGGTATCGGGATATCCGGTAATTAATATGAAAATACAATCCTTGAACCGACTTATTGAAGATGTAGCAATCCAGAATGAAATTCCATGCTTTTCGGCTGATAGTAGTATGTTGATAAACGGAGAATTGGATAAAACGTTGACAATTGATTCTATGATATTAAACCCAAGAGGGCAGGAGCTTTTTGTCACAAATATAAGAAATCAGATAAACAATTATTTCCTACTGCAATCGGGATATACAGCCCCCAAAACGACTATGGAGAACCTCGTTAGTGAAGGTATAAAAGATATATTGAGAAAATCCCCCAAAACCGTTGAGATAGTAATGCTTGGCAATTCAATCACTGCAGGTGCCGACTGGAATAAATTATTAAAAAGACAGGATGTTAGAAATGCCGGCCAGGGAGGTTATACTTCGGGGCAAATGTTGTGGTATATAGATCTTTGCGTTTTAGCTCCAAAACCTAAAGTATGCTTTATGATGGCAGGTATTAATGACTTATTCAATGATTTACCTCCGTCTTTGATTTATCAAAACCAAATCAAAATTATCGAAATGTTATCGTCTCACCGTATAAAACCAATAGTACAACTGACTCTTCATGTACGTGGCGATAAAGAAATGAATAAACGGATCGACAAAATGAATGAAGTGTTGACAAGATACTGCAAAGAAAATTCCATTTTTTATATAGACCTGAACCAACAGCTATCTGATGAAAACGGATTGAAAGATGAATACACCACAGACGGTGTTCACCTGACTGCCGAAGCATATGCAATATGGGCTCTTGTATTAAATGATCTCTTGAAAAATAATATAAACAACTAAATCTAAGAAAAAAATTACTAATCCTCAAAAAAGTGATAGAACATGAAAAACAAGCAAAGACCGAAAAATGAACGATTAGGTTTGAATAGATTGATGACATTAGTGTTTCTACTTATCATCTTTGTCAGCCATTCAATAGCTCAGGACAGATCACGAAGGGTAGAAGGTGTTGTTTCCGATACGAAAGAACCTTTAATTGGAGTCACTGTAAACGTCAAAGGAACAACAATTGGCACTATAACCGATATTGATGGGAGATACACTATCGAAGTGAAAAAGGATAATGATACTCTTGTGTTTTCATATTTGGGTTATGAGCCAAAAGAAATTATTGTTGGCACCCAAACTATTATCAACGTATCCCTATCCGAAAGCAATAAATTGTTAGATGAGGTGGTAGTCGTAGGATATGGAACGCAAAAAAAATCAAGTATGACAGCCGCCATAACTACCCTGAATCCAAATGAAATAACAAATGTACCCCGTCCCAACATTTATTCGGCTCTACAAGGACGGATTGCGGGGCTTACCGTAACTGAAGCCACAGGAGACCCTAATTCGTCGCCTACATTACTCTTAAGGGGAAAAGGAACTATTGACGGAGACACTTCTCCTCTGATCCTTGTCGATGGTGTACCCACCGCAAATTTAAATCAAATTCCGGCAAACGATATTGAAGCAATATCAGTCTTAAAAGATGGGGCAGCGGCAGCCATTTATGGAGCAAGAGCGGCCAATGGTGTTATTTTGGTAACAACGAAGCAAGGACGCAGCGGCGACACAAAACCAGTTGTACAACTCAATTCCTATATAGGTTTGCAAACGTTAGCACAATTTCCTGATAGGTTAAACTCATATCAATATGCATCTATGATAAATGAGATTGCCCGAAATGAGGCTGTCGGATCAAATAAGGGAAACAAATATCCGATTTTTAGCATTCACGATATGGAAATGTTCAGGCACGGAGTTACTGATGATTTGCATGCTAACACAAACTGGAAAAAAGAAGGAATTAGGGATATAGCCCCAATTTACACAAATCATGTCAGTGTTAGTGGAAATAGCCAATTGGGTAGGTATTATGTTTCGGGTGAATATATGCAACAAGACGGTATGGTGAAAGAAATAGACAAAAGGAACCGTATAAATTTAAGAGCAAATATAGTCAGTGATATAACAAATCGTATTCAGTTCCAGTTTAATACCAACTATATCCGTACAAATCAGATATCCGGAGGCCTCGCTGATATATTCAATGTTGTATTAACTACCTCTCCAACCATTCCCGTTCGCTATAAGGATGGTCATTGGGGTAATACAATCTTTGCGAATGGAGCGCATTTGTCTGATGCATCCAATGTTGTCCAAAATATAACGGAATATGGTCCTCGTGATTTATATTGGCATACTTTCAATACATCGGGCGGTTTAAGTTACAGACCAATTAATGATCTTACGGTAAAAGTACAAGGGACTTATCAACATTCTCAGAGTGACAGCCAGGAATATAACCGTAGTTGGATAGCATGGAATCCTCTGACACAATCTGTTGGTCAATCGGGACCTGCTAATCTATCAGAAAGATGGACAAAAGAGTATAAATACGATTTTCAGACGACCGTGAATTATGAAAAAACAATTAATAAAAACTATATCAAGGTTTTAGCAGGTTTCTCCACTGAAAGTTTTCGGAGCGATTATATTCAAGGTTATCGAAAGAATTTCATTAATGAGTCTTTGCAGGAATTAAATGCAGGGGATGCATCAACTCAGACAAATGCCGGTGGTGCAGACCAATGGGCTTTTGCATCTTTTTTTGGCAGATTGAATTATGCATACGACGACAGATATTTATTTGAGGCCAATTTTCGTCACGATGGATCATCACGTTTTGCTCCGTCAAAACAATGGGGAACCTTTCCTTCTCTTTCTCTTGGATGGAACATTAACAAAGAGAACTTTATGAAGGACATCACATTTATAGATAAACTGAAACCCAGAGTGTCGTGGGGACAACTAGGCAATGCAGAAAAGGTAGGCCTGTACTTATGGTTTGGAGGTATAGATTCAGGACCATATTACAATTTTGATGGGAATCAAGTTTTTGGGACGAGGCCTTCTGATCCCGAAAACAGAGAACTGGTTTGGGAAACGACTACATTTTATAATGCAGGATTAGATGGTAGTTTCTTAAACGGCAAGTACACCTTTGAAGTCGATTTTTGGAAAAAAAATACCGATGATATTATACTAACAATCCCTATATCTACAGTTATAGGATCTTCAAGCTCATCACAAACCGTCAATGCAGGGAAGGTTGCCAGTCATGGTTTTGATATTTCTGTTGGCACACGAGGCAATCTTACAAAAGATTTTACCTATGATGCTCGTCTTTCATTCACTGCATGGAACAGTTGGGTTGTTGATCTGAAAAATAGGGCTTCTGCTTTTAGTACCGAATACAGACCCGGTGATGATTTCGGGAATTATTACGGCTATGAATGTTTAGGTATCATTAATGACGAAGCTACATTGTCGGCGTACAAAAAGATTGAAAATGTATCGCCATACGTAGATTTAGGAGATTTACAATACAAAGATCAAAATGGAGACGGGCGTATAGATTATATGGATGTTGTAAAAATAGGTAATTGGAATACTAAAAAGAATTTCGGTCTTAATCTGAATCTGGGTTATCGAGCCTTCGATTTTCAGATTTTCTTTCAAGGAGCGTTTGATGTAGATAAAATGATGGATGGAGCAACCCGTTCTACCGGAACTTATGGATCTTCCGATACAAACAAATTTGATAGATGGACAGAAGAAAACAGAAATGCAGATGCTCTTTATCCTCGACTGAGAAGGCAGTATACACATAATACGGATGTATTATCCAGTTTCTGGATCAAAAATGCGTCGTATGTCAAGTTAAAAAACCTGCAAATTGGGTATAATCTGCCCAAACCTGTCTTATCCAAAATAGGGATACAAAATCTTCGGTTTTATGTTTCAGGAACAAATCTGTTTACGATAGCTCCTGATTTTCTCAAAGGCTATGACCCGGAGGGAGATATGAGAACAGATATATATCCTACTTTACGAGTATATTCATTTGGCTTAAATCTACAATTTTAAAAAACAGAAAACATGAAAAAATATATCTATTTAACAACTTTGCTATGCACCATCTTATTGATAAGTTGCGAAGATTTTCTAGACAAAGGTCCATTAGACAAATTATCGGAAGCTGCCTATTGGGAAAGAGCCAGTGATGCCGAATATGCAGTGAACGGATTGTATGAATGTTTCTACGAATTAGATGGAGGCGGATATTGGAGCCCCGGTGGTGCTCCATATCTTGATGTGTGTACAGACCTGATCTATTTAAGGAACTCATGGGAATTCGGACTTATGCCGTTTTCCGACGGATCGATGAATTCCGATAATGGTTGGATATATGCATTTTGGAGCAAAAAATATCAATATATTAGGTACGCGAACTATTTTTTCGAAAATGTAGATAAAGTAAAAAACCTAATGACAGATGATGAATACAAAAACTTATGTGGACAGGCGCGTGTTGTTAGAGCTTTTTGTTACCTACGCTTGGTACAGGGATATGGAGATGTACCACTTGTAAAAGAAACACTTGGAACTGATGCTTTACCCTCACGTACACCTGCAACGGAAGTAATGGATTTTGTTTTATCTGAACTCAAATTAGCTGCGGATGAGTTACCGGAAACACAATCGGATGATGCACACGGACGGATATTCAAACACGTAGCTAATGCGTATGCCGCTCGAGCTGCTTTACATTATGCAGGATACTATGGAAAAACAGAGCATTACCAAACAGCAGTAGATGCTTTGTCACAAATTGTAGGGAGTGGTCAATTTGAATTATATGAGAAAAATTCAGATCTGGTCAATAATTTTAATGAGATATTCTGGGCGGCTAACGAAGGAAAAGAAAATAAAGAAATCATATTTTCCGACCAATTTATTGCCGATAAACGCCCCAATAATATTAGTACATGCTTTGCAGGAACAGGGTGGAAGGCACTTCAAGCGACTCAGGCTTGTATCGACTTATTTGAATGTACTGATGGATGGCAGGCCAATGGAATACAATTTGCTGACATGAATAAATATCGAAATACCAAAAATCTAAGTAGTCCGCTTCTCGGCAAAAGTGCAAAATATGATCCCCTAAATGAGTTTACGAATCGTGACCCACGCTTGACAGCAACTTTCTTTCATCCAACAATTAGCACTACGGGAGGCACAATATCACGAACAGGAGAGTTTTGGGAACCTGCAAATGCAACTTTTTCCCCGGACAGAGACAATGATGCCTACTCTTTTAAGAAATTAGTTGACCCGACGAATTTTAATCCTGTTTATTACTATGGAAATAGTGAAAATAATTTCCCATTAATTCGTTACTCGGATATGCTACTGCTTTACGCAGAAGCGTTGAATGAGGCGGGTATATCTGATCCTCTTGGGAAAACTCCACTGTTTTACGTGAATGCAGTCCGTGATAGAGTTGGCATGCCGGCAATAGTGTCTTCAGACCCAAGTGAGATAAGAGAAATAATCAAGCACGAAAGGAAAGTTGAACTTTTGGCAGAGAACGTACTCATGTGGGATTATATGCGTTGGAAAGATTATGAAAAAACGATGCCTAATGGTTCTGCATTTTATGGATATAGACGTGAAACCTATGGCCAAGAGTCCGTTTTATTTCAAACAAAGCTAAAGACATATCCTAAATACAATTTATGGCCTATACCTACTGCGGAGATGCGTAACAATAAGAATATGAAACAGAATACAGGTTGGTAATCTATAATAAAATAATATATATGAAAACATACAAAATTGTAATTATTTCGCTTTTGTCGATATTTATAATAAGCTCGTGTCAAAAAACAGACTTGTATGAATATCCGTCCAGTACTGATAAGGCGGCTGAAATAACATCGTTCAGTTTAGTAGATATTAACAATGAAAATGTGATAATCTCTTCTGAAATTGACACTTTAAACTCTGTCATAAAGGTTGTAATTTATGATGGTATTCCTAAAGACAGTTTGACTCCTCGTGCTGTTGTTTCCGAGGGTGTAATTGTTACCCCACAAATGGGAGTTGTTACAGATTTCAGAGTTCCGGTCGTATATACCCTTATAGCTGGTGATAGATCGACAAAAAGGGAATGGACAGTAGAGCTTCGTTGGGATAGTGAAATTGAAGTGGATGATAAAGAGGATGAATATGATAGTGGGTTTGATTACGAACTTGATAATTCTGTTTGGACTTTAGACGCATCGAAAAGCGATGATTTCAACCAATTGAACACTTCTCTATGGAGCACTTCAATATGGGAAAACACATCCGGCATTTTTGCATATAGTGCAAGTAATGTTTCGGTAAATAATGGGAAGTTACTATTAAACGTTGCAAAAGAAGCCAAAGATGGAAAAGAATATACAGCGGGGATTATTAAATCGAACTTTGAAATAGGAGAGGATACGTACGTTAAGATACGGGCAAAAGTTATTCATAACAAAACAAATGTAAATTCTTTCATCTCTCTTTTCGGAGAACCTTCCGCTTCCGCAAATCCAAATACTAAGATAACAGTAATGAAGACAACGCTTGGCGCCGGAGGCTTATCCAATTCTTTTGTCTTTGGAGCCAGCCAGCAAATAATGCCAGCCGGTGAAACAGCCATAAGCTCCCGGGTGAAATATTTGAATGACCTGTTAAGTAATGACTTTCATGTATTTGGCATCGAAAGACGCAATGGGTATATCCGCCTCTATATTGACGGCAATCTATTGTGGGAATTCCTTACTGCTGACTATCCAGAGTTAAGTAATCAATTGCGCAGTATAATTTTAGGTATCGATGGATCGGTCGGAGGATCTCTTGTAGATAGTCAACTTCCACGTACATTTAAAGTCGATTATGTAAAAGTATATAATACGACCACACCGGTCAATCCGCCAACTGAAGGAGCTAATCTAATATTGAATCCCGGATTTGAAGCTGAAGGAGGAAACCAACCTACCAATTGGACAGTAAAACGTACTGCCGGTAGCGAATGGGCTTTATGGGCATATCAAAATGACGGTTATAACGGAACAACAGGTAGAATGGTGTTTACCGACGGAGGGGCGTTCGACATAAATGTTTACCAAAGCCTTATAGGCGTGGAAACCGGAGTTTATCGCCTGGAGGCTTGGATTAGGGTGAGACAAGGAGATTTCTCCACAAGTAATATTTATGTAAAGGGTTATGGTGGCGAAGAACGAACAGTCCAATCGAACGGAGGCAGTACGTGGACTAGGGTAGTAATAGATAACGTATTTGTCGATAATGGAACATGTGAAGTTGGGATGCATGTTATAACATCAGGTGGAAATCCAAACCCGGCAATAGATTTTGACGAGTTTAGGTTCTATAAAGTGCAATACTGATACAGAGAAGTTTTATGGGATTGGCAATCAAGCCAATCCCGTAAATAAATGATTATAAATAACTATACAGCAAAAACAAATAAAAATGAAAACAAATCAATATATATTACTAATCTTATCTGCGCTATCATTTGTAGCGTGCAACGACACGGAGGGTGTCCCTTTTGGAGACGGATACACAGATGAGGCTTTGGAACACAACTGGGTTTTAGATGTTTCTGTCAGTGATGAATTTGACAACTGGAATAACAGTAAATGGGGAACATCATTGTGGTATGATGTAACATCAGATTTTGCATTCACCTCCGATAATGTATATGTCAAGGATGGACTTCTTCATTTAGCAGCAAAAAAAGAAAGTTATAATGGAAAGGAGTATACATGTGGAGCCGTTATTTCTACCACCCAATTAGGGAATAATACATGTGTTGAGATTAGAGCAAAGACGATAGATTATAGAGCCAATGTAACTACAGCCTTATGGTTGTCCGACCAGCCCGCTGTGGAGAATGATCCTAATGTAGAAATTGATATAATGGAGACGTTACAGGCAAAAAACGCTCCTCAAAATTTTACGGCAACTGTGCATTATTGGGAAAATGGACAAGATACTGCCTTAGGATGGGTAAGCATAGATATGCCTACGGGAAATTTAAGTGATGATTTTCATGTATATAAATTGATTAGGCTGGATAATTATATTAAAATGTACATTGACGATATCGCATATTGGGAATTCAATACCACAAATTATCAAAATGTAAGCTATCAAGATCGTTATATAATACTCAGCGTTGAAGGTCATGCAGGAGCCCCGGTCGATGAATTCTTACCAAGCGAGTTTCTTATCGATTATGTAAGAGTATTCCGTACAACTAATTCCAACTAATAATTTAACTTATATTTAAGACCCCGTAAGAAGTCATATATCTATAAGTAGTAATAGTAGTTGTCGAGAGTAAACCTACTATGAATGACTATACTCACAATGTATCTGTGGGTAACAGGCTTAGTTTATAAAATGAGTATTTCATAAATAATTAACCTATTTATATAAAGACATGAAAATCAATATTTTTATTTCAATAATAAGTTTTTTGTGTATATGCTCTTGCAATGATCATAATGATCTAATTGATCACACCAATGATTATAAAAACTCAAAGAGTAGTATGTTGAACGAAACCGTATGGGATCTTGTTCCAGAGCTTAGTGATGAGTTTGATGTTTGGGATTCTAATAAATGGGGGATATCTTTATGGTATGATGTATCGACCGATTTTGCCTTTAACGCACAAAATGTAAGTGTTAAGGATGGATTCCTAAGGCTATCCGCTAAGAGAGAAAGCAAAAATGGGAAAAACTATACTGCAGGCATTGCTATGTCAACATTCAAAGTTGGAGGAAATAGCTATGTCGAGATTCGCGCAAAAACAATTGACTATAGAGCAAATGTTACGACTGCATTATGGTTATCCGATGAACCAACTACTGAAAATAGTCCAAATGTCGAGATAGATATTATGGAGACACTTCAAGCTGGAGAAAAGCCTAAGATTTTCACCAGTACAATACATCAATGGGCGGATCCTCACGTTGCATTAGGGTGGAAAGTTAAGAATTTGTCATTCAATTTAAGTGATGATTTTCACGTATATGGTCTGGAGCGACGTAATGGCTTTATTCGGATGTATTTGGATGGAGAAGTATTCTGGGAATTTGATACAACATCATACCCGAGTGTAAGTGACCAAGAGCGTTATATCATTTTTAGCATTGAAGGGCATGCAGGAACACCTGTAGACTCCTATCTTCCTAATGAATTTTTAATTGATTATGTAAGAACTTATGAATGTTCAGAGAATGCTAATAGTATCCAATCCGGAGCTAATTTGCTTACAAATCCAGGATTTGAAGAAGGAGGAGGGGGGCAGCCTGTCGGATGGAGCATCTATTCTAATAATGAGTGGGCAGCTTGGGCATATGCAGATTGGGGGTACTCTGGTACTCACAGGTTAGTGCATGCCTCTCCTGAACCTTTTAGTTTGGCTGTGGCACAAACAATAACCGGATTAGAAACAGGCATTTATAGGCTTGAAGCTATGGTGGCTAAGAAAGGAAATGATTTATCTTCCAAAATTTATGTAAAAGGCTATGGAGGAGATGAACAAAGTGTTAATCTCAATGGCGAAGAATGGCATAAGATCGTACTTGATAACATCTATGTTGATAATGGGCAGTGTGAGATTGGATTAGCATCTAATTCAGACGGAGGTAACGATGAATGGGCATGGTTTGATGATATAAAATTTTATAAGATAACCAACTCAATAAATCCATCAATACCTATTCAAAATATAAATTTACTTACTAATTCTGGGTTTGAGGCTGAAGGAGGGAATAGACCTGTTGGCTGGAATGTCAATCAAACATTGGGCAGTGAATGGGCTCTGTGGGCATATCAAGATGAAGGATATAATAACACTACAGGCAGATTGGTTTTTACAGATACTAATGCTTTTGATCTTACTGTTTCGCAAATTATTCCTAATTTAGATAAAGGTATGTATCAGCTAGAAGCCTGGGCGAGAATTAGACAAGGCAATTTCTCCATGTGTAGGCTTTATGCAAAAGATTATGGCGGAGATCAACTAATCGTTCAACCGAATGGTGCTACATGGCATAAAATTGTTATAAATAATATAAATGTTAACAATGGAAAGTGTGAAATAGGTATGCAAGTAACCACGTCTGGAGGTAATCCTAAACCGATTGTCGACTTTGACGAAGTTAAATTTTTTAGAATTAAATAGAATACTATCCGGCATTGTTAATCTAAAATGAAGAACCGGTAACGAGGTCTTATTATCGTCTAACAATGCCTTCCTGCTTTTTCCTTTAAGATATATACAACAAACATCGATAATGAAATTTATACTCTCCATACTATTTTTGTCGGCATCCTTCCAATTATTAAATGCGAAGCAGGTAATTCAAATTACTGACTTTGGAGCAATACCCGATAGCCGTAAAGACATCGTAAACTCAGTCAAAGAAGCATTGACTTCTTGTTCTGGACAAAAAGATATGATTCTGAATTTTCCTAAAGGAAGATATGATTTCTGGCCATCGCACTGCGATGGTTCAGAAGAGGTAACGATTGGGTTTGACCTAAACAATTTAAAGAATATTACTATAGAAGGTAATGGTTCCGAGTTTATTTTTCACGGGCGTATGCAAATTGCAATGATTCACAACTGTGAGGGTATAACTTTCCGAAATTTTTCAGTAGATTGGGACAGGCCATATATATCTCAGGCTGAAATTATAGAAGCAACGGATAGTTACTTAGATATAAAAATGGATAAGCAGGCATATCCTTATGTAATTGAGAATGATAAAATCGCATTTGTCGGCGAAGGATGGCGATCATCATATACAGGAAATAATCTCTTTGATAAAAACAATAAAGAGATATTGCCTCAGACATGGGATGGTGCATTGGGAGATATTTTTCAACAAAAAGTAGAAGAAAGGAATAATGGGGTTTTACGTTTTTATGGTAAATCAAAAATATTGCCACCTAAAGGTACTATTGTTTCAATGGCTCATGCTCGTTATCTGACTGTTGGTTTTCATATACATAGAAGTAAGGATACTCTATTAAAAAACATTACCATTTACCATGCTCTAAGTCATGGTGTATTAGGAGAATTAAGCGAAAATATAACTATGTATAACGCTTCCATGACTGTCAATGAGGCTAAAGGACGAATATTCAGTATTGTCGCAGATGCTTCGCATTTTATCAATTGTAAAGGAGTTATAAAAGTTGAGAACTGCACTCATACCGGACAAGGGGACGATTTTATTAATGTTCATGGGCGTAATATTATTATTCAAAAGATTGTTGATGCTAAAAGTGTTGAAGTAAAAGAAGATGGAATATATAACACAATAGGGGATGAAATCTGGTTTCTGAATAAAGAAACAGCTCAACGTGGCGAAATCGGTATATTGGAAAATATTACTCCGATAAAAAGAGAGGATGGTTCGAGAGGTTTCTTGTTATCTTTTACAGATCCATTACCAAAGGATTTAAAGGTTGGTGATTTTATTGAAAATAAGACATGGTCCGCCTCGTTGGTGTTGAAAAATTGTAAGATTCTGAAAAAACATAGAGCAAGAGGCATTTTAGTTACTACTCCCAAAGAAGTTATAATAGAGAATAATTATTTTCATACAGCCGGAGCTGCAATATTAATTGAAGGGGATATTGATTATTGGTTCGAATCAGGTGCAAATTGTAATGTGAGAATAGAAAATAATATCTTTGAAGACTGCCTCACCTCGGGAAATAGAGATGGAGACCGTTGGCAATGGGGTGATGCTATCATATCTATCACACCATCACATCGTCCTGTGAGCTCAAAAACAGAAGCTTATCACAAAAACATACATGTTGAAAATAATATATTTAAGGTGTTTGATGCTCCATTAGTCAGGGCTCGTTCTGTAAAAGGCTTATTCTTTACAAATAACGAGGTGATAAAAACAAAAACATACGAACCATATACATGGCAGAAATCCGCTTTCCTTCTTGACGGTTGTCGTGATGTTATCATAGAAAACAATAGTATAGACGATAATTACGAAACAAGAGATATCTTGATAGAGCATATGACAAAAGATCAAATCAAAGTAGGGAAAGATCAAAATTTTAAAATAGATTTTGTGAAAAACATTAAAACATATTTAAACTGAAAATAAAGTTATTATGTTATGAAAATACGTATCTTACTTCTTTTCGCCACACTCTTTATTTGCCTCAACTCAGTCAGTGGTTCTGAAAAAAGAGGAATCTACTTTGCAAAAAAGAAGAGTGAAATACCTTCATCTCTTCCCCAATATGAAGACATCAAGAATTTATTACCAGTCCCTATTCTTGAGGAAAATCCTGAGTGGGAAATCTTATATTGGAAAGCTTGGGAAATAGCATTTTCCAATCTAATGCTTCCACCTGAAGGCTCCCCTTTTACGGCGCCTTGGATAGATGAGGGGTTAAGTCCTCAGATATTTCAATGGGACACTAATTTGATAATGTTCTTCGGACGTTATGCTTATCATATCTTTCCATTTATTAATTCTCATGACAATTTTTATGCTCAACAACATCCCGATGGGATGATTTGTCGTGTGATAAACGAAGCTGATGGTGCAGATCATGTATGGGGACTGGGGCCTAACAATGCGCGTTCGATCAATCCTCCTCTTTTTGGTTGGGCAGAAGTTGAAATGTATAAATTTACCGGAGACAAATCCCGTTTAGCTTTGGTATTGCCTGTGTTGGAAAAATATGCCGAATGGATTGATAAAAATAGAATAGACAAGAACAGTCCCCATCAATTATACTGGAGTAATGGGCAAGCTAGTGGAATGGACAATACTCTGCGTGATCGAGGCCGGCCAGCTCCGGCTCCTGATTGTGACGAACACTCGGCAATAGATCCCGTTGGCTGGGTAGATATGTCATCACAGATGGCGATGTTATACGAAAATCTATCTTTTATAACCAATGAATTGGGTTGTAAGACAAAAGCAAGACAATACGATGAAAAATCCCGTGAAATAATCAAGCGTATCAATCAATTTATGTGGAATGAAGAGACTGGATTATATCATGATGTTGATGTCGATGGAGTTCAAACCCCATGGAAAACAGTGGCTGCATTTTGGCCAATGTTAGCTAATGCCAGTAATCCTGCTCAAACACGAAGAATGGTAGAAAACATAACTGACCCTTCTTTGTTCTGGCGGCTACTACCCTTGCCATCACTGGCCGCCGATCAGGAAACATATTCTGTTGTAGGCAAATATTGGCTTGGCGGAGTATGGGCACCAACTTCTTATATGGTAGTAAAAGGCTTACAACAGGAAGGTTATAACGATTTAGCCTATTCTATTTCCGAAAAATTCTTACAATCGATGGATCAGGTGTATCAAAAAACACATACAATATGGGAATGTTATTCCCCTGACATATATATGCCGTCAGTAAACGAAAGTGGAATTATGCTATGTAAGCCCAATTTTGTGGGATGGAGTGGATTGGTGCCTATATCTATGTTAATAGAAAATATTATTGGAATAAATGTTGATGGATATACAAATTCTATTAAATGGAATCTTCATCGTACTGATAGGCATGGAATTGAAAATCTCAGATTTAGGGAAGTGATAACAAGCCTGATTTATGAACCGGAGAATAAAATCGTTCGCGTTGTGAGCAATAACAGCTATTTACTTCATGTACACGACAAAATATTCGATGTAAAATCCGGCGAGAATATCTTTAAACTATAAAATAATAATATAATGAACATCATAAAAATTACATTTATTCTTATTTGCTTGTATTCTATTACAATAATAAATGCAAAAGATAGTCCTCGTAATACGATACTGCTTGATACCGGATGGCGGTTTCATTTGGGAGATATTACTAATGGAGAGTCTGCTGACCTTAATGATCAAAATTGGGAACAAGTTTCAGTCCCACACGATTGGGCGATATGTGGAAATTTCGACATGACTATTGATATGCAGTGGACTCAGGTTATTGAGGATGGAGATACAAAATCGGAATTAAGAACAGGTCGTACAGGAGCCTTGCCCATGTTTGGAATAGGCTGGTATAGAAAAGAAATTGATTTGTCTGACGTAGAAAAAGGAAAGCAAATATCTGTAGAATTTGATGGAGCGATGAGCAATGCACAGGTCTTCTTGAATGGTAAGTTTGTCGGAAACTGGGCATATGGATACTCTTCTTTTGCCTTTGATTTAACTCCTTTTGTAAACTTTGGAAAAAAAAATATATTAGCTGTCAAACTTCATAATGAAGATTTATCTTCACGTTGGTATTCTGGAGCCGGATTATACCGGAATGTGCGAATGGTCATAACCAATCCTATTCATGTTGCACATTGGGGAACCCAAATTACAACCCCTGACATTACAACGAAAAAGGGTACTGTCGATATTCACACTTCAATAAAAAAGACATCAACAGAAAATGAGAATATAAGGCTGATAACAGAAATATACGATTCCAAAGGCATTAAAGTGGCATCAGACACAAGACAACAAAAAGGAATAGAGGGAATTAATCAATTCATACAGCAGATTGAAGTAAAGGCTCCTCAGCTATGGAATATAGAGTCTCCGAATCTATATCGCGCTGTATCGAATGTCTATGTCGACAACCAGCTATATGACAAGTATGAGACAACTTTTGGTTTCCGCACGATAGAGTTTAACCGTGAAAAAGGCTTTTTTCTGAATGGGCAGAAAACCAAAATATATGGCGTGTGTTTACATCACGATTTAGGGCCATTGGGAGCCGCTGTTAATGTTAGAGCCACAGAGCGCCAATTGGAGATGATGAAAGAAATGGGGTGTAATGCTATCCGCACATCACATAACCCCCCGTCTCCGGAATTGTTAGAATTGTGTGACAAAATGGGATTCCTTGTACAAGTAGAGTCTTTCGACGAATGGCTGGGAGAAAAGAACGAGAACGGATATAATAAGTATTTTGATGAGTGGTGCGAACGGGATATGGAAGCTATGATACGTCGCGACAGGAATCACCCATCCGTTATTATGTGGAGTATTGGTAATGAGGTTCGTGAACAAAAACAGGCAGGCACGGCTCATATTGCCCGTCGGTTGGTAGAAGTTTGCCGTAGAGAAGACCCTACACGTCCTACAACTGCGGGATTCAATTTTCATACCGAAGCTATCGATAATGGTTTGGCTAATGAGATTGATTTAGTCGGTTTCAATTACAAGCCATACGACTATAAGGTTAAACATGATCAATATCCTGATATGATAATTTATGGCAGCGAAACAGCTTCCGCAATCAGTTCGAGAGGAGTTTATAAGTTTCCTGTCGAAGAAAGAACCTATGATTGGTATGAAGATTATCAGATATCGAGCTATGATCTCGATAGAGTTTCATGGGGAGCAATCCCTGATGTAGAATTTGCCGCGCAAGAAGATAATGATTTTGTATTTGGCGAATTTGTTTGGACAGGGTTCGATTACCTGGGCGAACCAACTCCGTATAACGAAGGAACTCCTGCTCGCAGTTCTTACTTCGGGATTGTAGATTTGGCCGGATTAAAAAAAGACAGATTTTATCTATATCAAAGTCATTGGAGTGATGAACCTGTATTGCATGTTCTACCGCACTGGAATTTTCCGGAAAGAATAGGGCAAATAGTCCCTGTATTCTGCTATACTAATTATCCGAAGGCCGAATTGTTTGTCAATGGAAAAAGTATGGGAACTAGGACGCATGACAAATCTGATAAATATAAACGTTATCGTTTAGTATGGGAAGATGTCATTTATGAACCTGGAGAAATCAAAGTTGTTGCTTATGATAATTTAGGGAAATTTGCTGAAGAGAAGATTATTAGAACGGCTGGAAAGCCCTATCAAATAAAAATGACGGCTGACAGAAATTTGATTAATGCAGACGGAAAAGATCTATCATTTATAACCGTTGAGGTTTTGGATAAAGATGGAAACCCCTGCCCGACATCTAATCAGTTATTGTTTTTTGAAGCAAACGGAGAAGGAAAGCTTAAGGCTCTATGTAATGGTGATGCAACCAGTCAAACCTCATTCTGTTCTTCTTACATGAACCTATTTAATGGGAAGTTGATAGCTATTGTAGAGTCATCTCAAATAAAAGGTAATATTGAGATACATGCTTTTGGCAGCTATTTGAAAGAAGATAGAATAATAATAAACGTAAAATAATTAATTACAATAAGACATAAAATATGAAACGAATAATTCTGTACCTCTCCTTTTTTATCAATTCGTGCAGAGGTATTGTAAGACGAATGGGATCAAGCGAAATGGACAAACGACTCTTGTATTACTTTTTCTGCTCTAACTTGTCTTGCGGTAACATGGAATCCCGATATTGCATTACTATATGGTAAGAATATTGGAGAAGAAGCTCATTATAGAAATAAGAATGTACTTCTCGAACCAGGAATAAATATTTATAGGATACCTCTTAATGGCCGAAGTTTCGAGTACATGGGAGAAGATTCATATTTGGTATCTGAAATGGTTGTACCACACATTCAAGATTATTTGTTAGGCAACAAGTCTTTCAATAAACTTAAATTAATAAGACTGTTATTCCCTGAGTACTACTGCCAAATTTTCTATATTGAAGAGAAGCAATTGTAAAAACATACAGGATATATTAAACCTAACATTGTGTATATTATCTACTTAATCCCAATTGCCTATGATTCAATTTTCAGACAGTTTGCAAAAAGAAGTCGATCAATCGTTGCTGGTAATCAATGCGAAAGAATCAGATACATTGAAGAAAGCCGAAGAAATCACTTCTTTATTGACCGATGCGTTTAATCGCCTTAGAGTTTTTATTTATCAATATGAATTCAAAGATGAAGCCGAAGAAATTCTCTTTTTCAAGGAGATTAAACCGAACCTCTTTTGTGATTTGATCTACTATCAGAAAATGTATAACCTCGAAATCCATCGTCCGACAGGAGGATATCCTGAATTGAAAATTTATTTGGAAAAGGAGTTAGCCCGAATTACTGATTTTTTTGATAAAAACAGGGCGTTCTATCGGTATTATCGATCCAACGAAACCTCAATGGACTGTCGTTATTTCCTTCGCGGTCAATCCGACAATACGCTTTATCATAACAGTATTTCACATGAACGAGACCCTCTGTTTTCTACTGTTGCCGATCTTAAATTAACTCGGATACTGGCGAATAATAAATTGGAGAAATATATTTATGATGAATTGGCAAAGATTGATGATTCTAAAGAAATAAACGGAGCGAATCCCTCAAAAGTAAAGCTGACTTGGACCGTTAATAAAGTCTTTCTGATTGAACTGATCTATGCATTGTATCTATTTGGAGCTTTCAATTATGGAAAAGCAACGCTCAAGGAGATAATATCTTATTTCGAAGATATATTCAATATCGATTTAGGAGCTAATCCGTCAAAAGCTTATTTTGAAATGAGAAACCGCAAACAACGGACTACATTCTTAGATAGGCTAAGGGAGATACTAAACAATAAAATGGATGAGGATAACGAAAAATAAAAAGCCTATGAATTAAACAAATTTATAAAGTAGAACTTCAACTTATTGATTTTTCATTTCATCTTATAAAACAAAAAACTGGTAATTTTTTAGATATACATAAAATGAGATGTGAAGCTAAATGCTATTATTGTAGCGTGGCTCACATTTTTCGTATATCAGGTTATACCAGTACCCTTGTTTTGAAAATAGTGACCACGCTATTTTTCCCCTATTAACTTCTCCATTTTTCCGCTAACCTTTCTTTAATAGGCTCATTTAATTTACTGTAAATTAAAGTAATAAATCTGACACTTGAAAATACTTATCCCTAATAGGGATTTTTTTTAGTTTATATCTGTGACCTTTGCTCTTAGAAAAATGTGGTTAACAGATGGAAATATCCGATAACAAATTCGATGACAGCATGGGGCAGATTCTAAAACTTTTGTATGAGCTGCTCAAGCTGATGAAGGCCAAGAACAGGCTTAAAGGCGAAACCCTATATGACAATCAGGATTTATGTGTAATGCTCAAACTGAGTAAACGAAGCCTGCAACGTCTTCGCAGCTTAGGTGTATTGCCCTATATGCAAATAGGACAAAAGACATTCTACCTGGAGTCGGATGTTATGAATTACCTCCAAAATCAAATAGATAATAAGAAAATCCTTCCCGACAAGAAGGATGATGAAGCCAGTGAAGGTGATTAATGTAACCTCACTCGTTTTAGCTTTTAGTTTTTAATTGGTGTATGAATCCTCGCGCTGTAACAGTGTGGGGATTCTTCTTTTCTATGCTTCATCCCGACTTTCTATTTCATACTACCAAATGAACGCCAAATACTGCCACTGAATTGATAATCAGCATATCCTATCTTTTTTCGTTTTACATTAGCCCTCGATAAAATTTATCCTCCCGTTATCCCGGGTATTTTACTAACAAAAGAGGCTTATGTAATAGTAGGCTATGTATTAACAAAACGGTCTGCGACCGTACTAATTATCCAACTTATTATGAATGAAAAATTAAAAGACCAAGATGTTCTGCTGGTCACAGAGAAAGACAGTACCAACCCGAAGGTAGTTACCGGATTGAGTGAAGACGGCACCCCCAAAGCCGTAGAGCCTAAAAAAGAAAACGAGCCTGATTTTCTGAAAATCGACAAGAACAGCGATGCATTGGAGAACTTCATGTCCAATTTTATGCTCCAATGCAAAGAACCCACTCATTTTCATTTCTTCAAAGTCCCTGCGGATGGATTGAATAACATTGTCAATGTACTGAGCACAATGCTTAAAGATCCGGAAAACCCCTCCAACAAAAAATTCATGAATGAGATTCGTGTCTTACCCGAAGCCTTTGCCAAAAAACCGTATCAGCCCATTGACGAATCCCGTATCAACTGGTCACAGTTCGAAAACGTAGGCGTAACTAGAGATATGATAGACAAGAAAACACTGGATAATCTGCTCAACTGGCAAAAGACTCCTATTTTATTACCTATTAAAACGGCTATCGGAGACAGTATTATCCGTACCGATGCACGCCTGTCCCTACGAGAATCTGCCGATGGCAAGTTAAACCTTGTTGTTCATGCCGTGCGTAAAGAACCGCAGCTCGATGGCTTTGTCTATGGAGTCCGCCTTACAGAAGAGGATAAACAGAATCTACGTCAGACCGGGCATGCCGGGCGATTGGTAGAAATCGAACCGGTCAAAGACCAAAAGATGCAGGCTTTCCTCTCTGTCGATAAGCTGACCAATGAATTGGTGGCGGTCAGAGCTGATAAAATCAAGATTCCCAATGAAGTTAAAGGTGTAATACTAAACGATGAGCAGAAGAAAGAGCTGTCCGAAGGTAAAGCTGTCTATTTGGAGGGTATGAAATCGAAGAATGATAAAGAGTTCAATGCTACTGTGCAGATCAATGCCGATCATCGGAGCCTGGAATTTAAGTTTGATAATACCCAAAAACAAGGGCAATCACAAAATCAACAACAGCAATCTGATACGACAGGTTTCCGCATCCCGACCAAATTATTGGGAGCAGAACTCTCCGAACAGCAACAAAAGGACTTGACGGAACATAAAACCATCTATGTAACCGGAATGACCGATAAGGCCGGAGAGAAATTCAATGCCTATATTAAAGTCAATACAGAGAAGGAAAAACTTGACTTTTTCAAATGGAATCCCGACAGGGCTAAGAAACAAGGAGCAGAAGTTACACCCGACAATGCCTCCAAGGCACAGGTTGCTGTCAACTCCGAAGGCAAGACCAACAAAGCGACTAAAGATATTAAAGAGCCGCTGAAAAAGGGGCAAACTGTGCCATCCGAGAAACAGCAAGAACAGCAACAGGAGAAGAAAGAAGTCAAGAAGTCCAAAGGAATGAAAATGTAAGATTCACAGACTCTTCTATCTACAAAATGGTCTCTGACCTCACTAATTATCCAAAATTATTCATCTGTTACGAGTAAGACACAACTTATCTACTCGTAACCCGTAACTCATAACTAAAGAATGATTGCAATTATAGCAGAAAAGCCTTCGGTAGCACGCGAGATAGCCGCTATCGTGGGAGCAACAGATAAAAAAGACGGATACATTTCCGGCAACAATTATCTCGTGACATGGGCATTGGGCCACCTTGTCGGACCCGCTATGCCCGAACAGTATGGCTTACAAGGCTTTGTGCGGGAAGAATTACCCATCATTCCCGAAGACTTTAAATTGATTCCCCGACAAAAACGAGTAGGAAAAGAATATCAAGCAGACCCTTCCGCGCTGAAACAATTGAAAGTAATTCGCTCCGTTTTTGACGAATGCGATAAAATCATTGTCGCCACAGATGCCGGACGCGAAGGAGAACTTATCTTTCGCTACATCTATTCCTATTTAGGTTGTCGAAAGCCTTTTGACCGTCTTTGGATCAGTTCTTTGACCGATAAGGCTATTCGGGAAGGCTTACAGAATCTAAAAGCCGGTAGTAGTTATGATAAACTCTACGATGCAGCCAAAGCCCGTAGCGAAGCCGATTGGTTAGTAGGCATCAATGCCAGCCAGGCGATAAGTATAGCAGCCGGAAAAGGCATATTCTCACTCGGGCGTGTGCAGACTCCGACACTGGCAATGGTCTGTTCCCGCTATTTGGAGCATATAAACTTCACGCCCGTTCCATTCTGGGAATTGCGTTTAGATACATCATTCGCCAATCAAAGTTTCTCGGCCATGACTAAGGATCGTATCGAATCCCGCTCTGTGGCAAAAGACCTGTTTGAAAAACAGAAACAACAGCGAGCAGTTATTGTCCAAAGTATTGAGACTAAAGAAATCGTACAAGAGCCGCCGTTACTGTATGATTTGACCTCTTTGCAGAAGGATGCCAACAGCAAATATGGATTCTCGGCAGATAAAACCTTATCCATTGCTCAAAAATTGTACGAAGCAAAATACATTACCTATCCGAGAACCGGTAGCCGATACATTTCCGATGATGTATTTTATGAGATACCTCCATTAATTGATAAGCTGGCGTCACATGCCGTATTGGGTGCTTATGCCAATAAGCTATCTTGTAAAAACCTGAATACCCATCCGGTAGACAGCAAGAAAGTGACTGACCATCATGCCCTGCTGATTACGGGCAACATTCCCGATAGTATCAGTTATGATGAGCGTAAGATCTACGATATGATAGCCGGACGGATGTTAGAAGCCTTTTCCGAAAAATGTGTCAAGGATCAAACAACAATTACCCTGAATTGTGCCGATACGCTTTATATTGCTAAAGGATCAGTAATTAAAATAGCCGGATGGCGCGAAGTCTTTGGAAAAGAAAATAAAGATAAGAGCAAGACCCAAAACAAAGAGCAGGAGCAGGACAAAGAACTTCCTACATTAATCGAAGGACAAGAACTCTTCGTGAGCCAGATTCAGCTATTGGAGAAACTTACCAAACCCAAGCCGCTCCACACCGAGGCCAGCTTGCTCAGCTCGATGGAGAGTGCAGGTAAAGATTTAGAAGATGAAGAGCAACGTTTAGCTCTAAAGATCTGTGGCATTGGAACGCCTGCTACACGAGCGGCTATCATCGAAACGCTATTTGGACGGGGGTATATGATTCGGGATAAGAAGTCACTCGTTCCGACCGAAAAAGGCTTGGCAGTTTATGATGCCGTAAAAGACAAGCGGATAGCCGATGTAGAGATGACCGGTATGTGGGAGGATACCTTTGCCAAGATTGAGGTGGGAACAGCCGAAGCGAGTAATTTCAAAAAAGGAATAGAAGTGTATGCCACGCAGATAACTGACGAGTTATTGAATACCTCCCTGTCCTTGCCCAAGCAGGAAACCGTCAATTGCCCCAAATGCGGACTGCCGATTAATTTTTATGCGAAAGTGGCAAAGTGTTCGGGGAATAATTCGGCATCGGGAGCCATGCCTGATTGTGACCTGATGCTCTTTACCTCCCTTGCCGGAAAGACCTTATCGAACGATGTGTTACAGCTATTGCTACAAGGCGAGCAAACAGCTACCATCAAAGGCTTCAAAAGCAAGGCAGGTAAACATTTTGATGCAGCTTTGGTATTGGACGAGAATTTCAAAATAAAATTTGTTTTCGACAATAGCTATGATAAGGGGAGCAAGTTCAAAAGGAAGAAATAACAAAAGAGTCCGCGACTATAAACAAACGGTGCTTGGGTATCCCTCCCAAGCACCTCACTAATTATCCAACTTATTCAAATTTAACCCGAAATGTCTCACGACATCATTTTCGAAGAAAAATGTATGCGAACAAATTGAAGTGAGACAAAGGTAGGGATTTTTTTAATCACCGCATATAGAAATCATTATGAAGAAAAAAGATACTAATCCAATGGAACTATCCTATTACAGACTAAGTTTGTTATCATTCTTAAAAGAAAGCCACCCGACATTGGTCTCCAATGCCGATTTTATTAAGAGTAGAGCCGATGAAGCAGCGGAAGCCTATTCCAATGCTATCAAAGAAGGATTATCCCATATAGAAGCCGAGGAACTCGCAAACCTAACCCTCTTTCGGGGATTACTCTTTTCCCGGCACGATATCATTGTCCATGTGTTGTGGAACGAATTTCCTGATATTGTTCCACAAAGCGAAGCCACAGACTATGCAAAAAAACTGCTGACCCCATGCGAATCTGTCTTCTCGCAATACCTGCTCCCTTATGTTCTCTCCGATGGGTTTATGTATTCTCCCGAGTATAATAGTCTCTATACCGAACTGACGGGATTCGTTGACCTATGGCTGGAAGAACATGGCGTACAATAAGAAGATCCATCTTCGAGCCAATATCGAAGCTATCCGTACTGTCCTTGCTCTTGAAAAAGAGCAACGGGCAGCTATCGATGAAGAACGATTGATACTGCAAGCTTATTCGGGATTCGGAGGGTTGAAATGCGTACTCAACCCTGCGGGTACGTTGTCCGACATCAGTAGTTGGGCAAAGTCGGAACTTGATCTGTTCCCCTTGGTTGCCGAGCTGCATCAGGTCATTCGGGACACTACCGTATCCGAAAAGGAATACAAGCAATATTTCGCGAGCATCAAGAACTCTGTGCTGACTGCTTTCTATACACCGCCTGAAGTGGTACAAGTCATTGCTGATGCCATAGAGGATTCGGGAATAACAATCAACCGTTTCCTCGATCCATCCGCAGGCACGGGCGAGTTCCCCAAAGCTTTTGCAAATAACAGTGCAGAGAAGGTCTGTTTTGAAAAAGATATATTGACAGGAAAAATATTCTCTCATCTATATACGGATGATAAAATAAAAACAGAAGGTTTTGAGAATATCGAAAGCCGTTACAACAACTACTTCGATACGATAGCGAGCAATATCCCTTTTGGCGAGATCAGTGTTTTTGATGCTGCTTTTATGAAACAGGATAAACTGCATCGGGAGTCTACCCGCACAATTCACAATTATTTCTTTGTAAAAGGAGTCGATTCTTTGCGTGAAGGCGGGCTGCTGGCTTTTATCACTTCGCAGGGAGTCATGAACTCGCCAAGTAATGAGCCAGTCCGTCAGTGGTTGATGGAAAATACAAACCTCGTTTCAGCAATACGTCTGCCCAATAACCTCTTTACGGATTATGCTGGAACAGAAGTTGGTAGTGACCTGATAGTCTTGCAGAAGAATACAGCTAAAGAAAAGCCCAACTTTTGGGAAGAACTCTTTACAAGCAGTTCATTGCATCGGGAAACGGAGACATACAACAATGATTACTTTCATAATTTGGGAAGAGTTGTACAGACCAAAAGCTCCATCGGGACTGATCCTTACGGTAAGCCTGCACAGGTATTTATCCACGAAGGTGGTATCGAAGGCATAGCCTCCGATATGCGAAAGATGCTGGATAGTGACCTGAAAGCGAATCTGAATTTAGGCTTATACAATCAGTATTTGATAGGCAATTCACAATCAAAACAGCACCTAATAGAATCAACGGTTGATGCTCCGTCACAGAAACAATCCGAAATTCGACAAAAAGAAGAGAAAAATACTTATCAGGCATTGGAAGTCAATATTTCTGAACCCGTCCTGTCGTTATATGACTTATTCGGTTTTTCGCAAGAAGAACGCAGCCAAATAAAACCGACCAGAGGTAAGAGAAAAATTGTATCTGCTAAAAACGAAAAGCCCGTACAGCTTAGTATGTTTTCTTCTGATAACAAAAAGAATACAAATCAAGAACCGATAGAACAGCCTAAACTGAGTTTAGACCCTCGTCCCTATTCGGGAGAATTATTTATGTTTCACAAAGTCGGCTCATTGGTAGAAGACGAAGGGCAGGTCGGTTATTTGAAAGAGCGTTATAAGGATGATGCTGTTTTTCAAGTCTTGGATTTATCTTTTGATCAAAAAGCAAAGATCAGCAGGTATATAGAGTTACGCGATACTTATCATACGCTGTATAACCACGAAGCGGAGCATCTAAGTGAACACGCTTCCCTACGGGGCAATCTCAATATAGTCTATGATAATTTTGTTCGTAGATATGGTAATCTCAATGACAAACGGAATCTCGATATTATCAAAATGGATGCAGGAGGCCGGGAGGTACTCTCTTTGGAGCGTACTATCGATGGTAAACTGCAAAAAGCCGATATTTTCTCTATGCCTGTCGCATTCAATTCCAATGAAATTAAGGTCGTAGATACTTCCGATGAAGCTCTGGTAGCATCTTTGAATAAGTACGGAGAGGTAGACTTAGACTATATGGATTCTTTGCTGGCAGGCAAGAACAGAGATGAGATAATTCACGAATTGGAGGGACGGATCTATTTCAATCCCTTAGTACAGAATTACGAAGTGCGGGACCGTTTTATTGCAGGCAATGTAGTTGACAAATCCGAATCCGTAGAACGTTATTTATTGAACCATCCCGATGATATCCGTTCGCAAACATCACTCAAAGCTTTACAAGATGCTATCCCGCAACCTATTCGTTTTGAAGAGTTGGACTTCAATTTCGGGGAGCGTTGGATTGGTACGGACATATATGAGAAATATATCGCTAAACTCTTTGAAACCGATGTAACCATCGATTACTATGCCTCCCGTGATGACTATACGGTCAAAGCCGATAAAAGCAACCTGATTATCAATGAAAAGTTTGCCGTACAGAGTGAGAGCAAGCTATATACAGGCATTTATCTATTGAAACACGCCCTGTTGAATACCACACCCAATATTACCAAGACAATCAAAGTAACCGACCCGAATACGGGAGAAGCTAAAGACGTAAAAATACCTGATGGACAAGCCATACAGATGGCAAACTCCAAGATTGATGAGATGCGTAACGGTTTTTCGGACTGGTTGGACGAACAATCGCCTGAATTTCAAAATAAATTAGCTGATACCTATAACCGCAAATTCAACTGTTTCGTCCGCCCGCAGTATGATGGTTCCCACCAAACCTTTCCGGGGCTTGACCTGAAAGGCTTGGGTATTCCTGACCTCTACCAATCCCAAAAAGACTGTATATGGATGCTCAAGCAAAACGGGGGTGGCATAGGAGACCATGAGGTGGGGGCAGGCAAGACACTGATCATGTGTTGTGCCGCCTATGAAATGAAACGTTTGGGACAAGCCAATAAGCCGATGATCGTTGGACTCAAAGCAAATGTACATGAGATAGCAGCAACATTCCGCACCGCCTATCCCAATGCCAAGATACTTTATCCCGGAAAAGAAGATTTTACACCTCAGAAACGGGTAAAGATATTCAATGAAATCAAGAACAATAGCTGGGATACTGTTATCCTGACACATGACCAGTTTAGCAAGATACCCCAATCGCCCGAGATGCAACAACAGATATTCCAATCGGAATTAGATTCGGTAGAGGAAAACTTAGACGTTTTACGTTCGCAAGGCAAAGATATTTCCAAGAGAATGCTGAGAGGATTGGAAATACGCAAACAAAATTTAGAGGTAAAGTTAGATAATCTGGCTGATACGATAAAGAACCGTACCGACGATGTGGTAGACTTCAAAATGATGGGCATCGACCACCTATTTGTAGACGAGAGTCACCAATTCAAAAACCTGACCTTTACCACCCGACATGATCGGGTAGCAGGCTTAGGGAATGCCGAGGGTAGCCAGCGAGCCTTGAATATGCTCTTTGCTATCCGAACCATACAGGAGAGACGGGATAAAGATCTGGGAGCAACATTTTTGTCGGGAACGACGATTTCTAACTCTTTGACTGAATTGTATCTCTTGTTCAAATACCTTCGACCGAAGGAACTGGAAAAGCAAGGCATCAATAGCTTCGACGCATGGGCAGCTATCTTTGCCAAGAAGACGACCGACTATGAATTTTCAGTTACCAACCAGATTGTACAGAAAGAACGCTTCCGCTATTTCATCAAAGTGCCGGAACTGGCAGCTTTCTATTCCGAAATAACAGATTATCGGACAGCAAAGGATATAGGTATAGACCGTCCCGAAAAAAATGAGATATTGTATAACATTCCTCCGACACCCCAGCAGGAGATCTTCATTGAAAAACTGATGAAGTTTGCCCAAACAGGAGATGCAACGATATTGGGCAGGGCAAAACTTTCCGACTCGGAAGAAAAAGCCAAAATGCTGATCGCCACCGACTATGCCCGGAAGATGTCGCTCGATATGCGGATGATCGATATGGCTTACGGCGACCACATGGACAACAAAGCCTCGCATTGTGCAGCGCAGATAGCCGGGTATTACAACAAATATGATTTTCACAAAGGGACGCAGTTTGTTTTCTCCGATCTGGGAACCTATAAACCCAATGAATGGAATCCGTATTCGGAGATCAAACGTAAACTGGTAGAAGACCATAAAATACCCGCTCATGAGATTCGCTTTATACAGGAAGCCAAGACTGACAACGCCCGCAAAGCAATGATAGAAGCCATGAATGACGGACGTATCCGTGTCCTGTTCGGCTCGACAAGTATGCTCGGGACAGGCGTAAATGCGCAAAGAAGGGCTGTTTGCATTCATCATTTAGATACACCGTGGCGGCCTTCCGACCTCAACCAGCGGGACGGCAGGGCTATCCGTAAAGGCAATGAAATCGCTAAACTATATGCAGATAACAAGGTCGATGTGATCATTTATGCCGTAGAAAAAAGTCTGGATTCGTATAAATTCAACCTGTTGCAGAACAAGCAGCTATTTATCAGCCAACTCAAAAATAACAACATGGGAACTCGCACCATTGATGAGGGAAGCATGGATGAAGGCTCCGGTATAAACTTCTCGGAATATGTCGCTGTTTTGTCGGGTAATACCGATTTATTGGAAAAAGCCAAGTTGGAAAAGAAGATAGCAGCTTTGGAAAGTGAACGGCAGGCCTTTAACCGCAGTAAATCATCGGCAATTTACAACTATGAGGATGCTACTCGTAGTATAGATGGCAATAATGAAATGATTGCACGAATAACAAATGATCTCCAGCAGTTCAACAATAAGGTACAGATGGATAAGGAGGGTAATAAACTCAATCCGATAAGATTGGATAATCTGGATAGTAACGATCCGAAGATTATTGGTGATAAGCTCAATCAACTGGCAAATAATGCACGTACCAATGGAGAGTATTTTAGAATAGGAGAACTTTATGATTTTAAATTGCTGGTCAAGACTGAAGAGAGCCAAAAGGAAAGAGCAGCTTTCAAAGATAACCGTTTCTTTATCGAGGGTAATGGCGGCATCAAGTACAATTATAACAACGGGCATATTGCACTCGATTCTCTGTTGGCAGCTACTAATTTTCTGAAAGCATTGGAGAAGATACCAGCTTTGTTGGAGAAATACAGATCTGATAATCAAAAGTTAGAAAAAGATCTTCCTGTGCTAAAAGAAGTCATAAATTCTGTCTTCAAAAGAGAGCCTGAATTGAAAGGCCTAAAGTCGCAATTGGATTCATTGAACAGACAGATTAATCTGAGTTTGGAAAATAAAAATCAAACGATAACGGAACAACAACCGAAAAAAGACTCTCTAAACAAAGAAGCAGTTGAAGTTGGTGCGAATCCACTGCCCAATAAACCTATCTCCATGGAAACGATATCCAATGTCCGTTCCAATCAGCCGATGTCTATCAAAGATATTGTAGAAGCCAATTCCGGACGGATTTTTATAACTAAATCCAGTACTGGAACGCAGGAAACAGAAAAGGAAAAAGAGCTGAAGGATGAACCGAAGAAAAATAGGGGATTTAGACTATAAGTAAAATTAGTAAACTTTAAAAATGACAAAATTATGTGTGAAATTTTAATTGATGTATTAGTATCGGCAGCAAGTGCGCTGATATGGTGTGTATTAATAGCTTTCTGTTGTATGTGTATCGAACATCTGTTTTTCAAAAAGCAGATTAGACCCCGATTGACGGATAAAGAAGTAATTTTGATAAAGGAAGTACTGGCAGGACATATCAGCTTACCATTGGTGGCGAATGATGGTTTGTTTGTGGAGTGTGTGGATCGCATAGAGCATATCTTCGAACGATTTATCACCAGAAGCAGGCAACAGGTCGAACAATTGGAAAACCTAAGTGAAAAAGTATCGGCAATACAAACGGAGAATGCCCCAGTTGATCTTACCTATCCTCTACATGAAGAAAACGTATTCGAATCAGAAAATGAAGAGAGGTTTTCCACTTTATCCTTTGAAGAAATGCAGAATGCATTAGAAATGACAAAAAAGAATCAAGCAAAAGAAGAGTTATTGGCTTCATCGACGAGACTGTAAATTAAACTGTGTCAAGCAAGAATAAATTATTATTTTTACTAACACAGTTTATTTATGGAAAAAGGATTTGATTTTGAAAGCATTAAGAAGAAAGCCTTAGAACAACTCAAATCAGGCAAATCTTTATTAGGTAAGGAAGGGGCTTTTGCTCCGTTATTAGAAAGCATACTGAATGCAGCCCTTGAGGGGGAGATGGATGCTCATTTAGATGAACATGAACGTTTATCTGGTAATCGCCGTAATGGTCATACCCCCAAGCAAGTACAAACCCCATTGGGAGAAGTAACCGTTCATACTCCACGGGACCGTGAATCTACCTTTGAGCCAGAATTTATTAAAAAACGCGAACGTATTTTAGCTGATGGTGTTGCCGATCGTATCATTGGCTTATATGCCATGGGTAACAGTACCCGGCAGATTAGCGAGTGGATGGAAGAGAATCTGGGTAATAGGGTTTCAGCTGAAACCATCAGTTCTATCACCGACCGTGTTCTTCCCGAAATCCAAGCCTGGCGTAGCCGTCCATTGGATAATGTCTATGCTATTGTTTGGATGGATGCTATACACTACAAGGTAATGGATGACAAGAATCGACCGGTAACCAGAGCAATCTATAATATTTTAGGAATCAATAAGGAAGGTTATAAAGATTTATTGGGGATGTATATTGTCAAAAGTGAAGGAGCTAATTTTTGGCTGTCGTGTTTATCAGATCTGCAATCCCGAGGGGTTGAAGATATCCTTATTGCCTGTTGCGATAATCTGACAGGCTTCGCTGATGCTATCAAAAGTATTTTCCCCGATACGACTGTCCAGACCTGTATTGTACACCAAATCCGTAACTCAATCAAGTATGTAGCCAGTAAAAACCAGAAAGAGTTTATGCGAGACTTGAAGCTGGTTTACCGTGCCGTCAGCAAGGAACAGGCAGAAGTAGAACTTGATAATCTGGAACTCAAATGGGGAGAAGATTACCCGATCATTATAAAATCATGGAGGAACAACTGGGACAAACTATCAGCCTACTTCCAGTATCCTGATGGTATCAGACGCATGATATACACGACTAATACAGTCGAGGGTTATCATCGCCAGATAAGGAAAGTCACTAAAAACAAAGGTGTTTTCACTAATGATACCGCTCTGGAAAAACTCGTCTATTTAGCCTACAGAAATATCAAAAAGAAATGGACTATGCCGCTCTGGGAATGGAGTAAAACAGCTCAATAACTGGCTATTATATACCCTGATAGATTTAAATTACTCGATTAATTACAAGATATCAACTATTTTATTAGTTTTGTAAAACCAACAAAACGATGGCGACTCTTTGTACCATTGAAACGAAAAACGATTAGGGGATCGACCCCTAACCGTTTTTACCAACAAAACTCAGGTTCTTCATTACCCATTGTAAAATGAAAACGAAAAACCTGATATATTTATAAGTGAAAGACAAACGCTGACACAGTTTAATTTACACTACCTCATCGACAGGTATATTCAGGCTTCCTGCTAATTGCAACAATACTTTTCGTTACTCAATGTCTTGTAAGACAGTCAGGGATATTTTACAGGTTATGCTCTACTTTGGCTCCCGGAAAGCTTTGCTGCAACTACGCTACATTGGGGATACATCAGTTGATAATATAGAAGCTATTATGTTGGATAACGAACTGATTTATATGCAGAATTATACTTATAAGTCGGAATATGAGGATGCGGAAATATTAGAAGCATTACGCAAAAACGAGAGATTTCCCCGAAAAAGGAGAAAATAATCTGATTTGATCGTTTTGTGTTTAGAACCAGTTATCTTTTCCAACACGAAGGTGGCTGGTTTTTTTGTGTACAAATGGGCTTTCTAAATATAAATATACAATAGAGTTTGGCTATATCAATAAAGATTAATAGAATGCATCCCTAAGTCTTTCAGTTTGATTTTCCAAACTGTTATTTATAAGGTTCTGACAATATCTATTTATATCATCTACATCTTCTTTTTTACTTGTGCAATAAATTCTAAAATCATTCAGGTCAAAAAGTTCATTCGTTTTTTTATTGTTCATTTCTCTTAATTGAAGAAGAATATCTAATCTTGAATCTTCATCATAGGTAAATATGCGGATAGTTTTTTTCTTTTGTGGAGTTCCATTATTACCTGATTGATTTAAGAAAAAATCTGAAAAATAGTGATAATCAGTAATTCCTAAAGAATGCCCAAAGAAAATAACTTCATCAGCTTTTTCTAAGGCATAACGAATATTAGAAGAACGATAATTTGGATTATGGGACTTGATGGTAAAGCAATACTCTTTCGGAATATCAATATTATCTTCTATCCCTAAAATAATACTTGATTCCTTAATTGAACTATGTACATGTGTGTATTTTAGATTGTTAAACCCTAATAATTGGCTTATTTTTGAAAAATCAGAATAATTATAATTGTAAATTTTGAAATATCCATTTTTGCCGATAGCTTGAAGAAGTTTTGCTGCTGTTGACTGATTATTAATGGCTGAATAATCTAAAGATTTTAAATAATCCATTAAGATATTATTTAATTCAAAAAATCCGTTTTTATTTTTATCTATAACACTCTTATCATACACGACAGGCTGATTTTTCTCTTTAGCTATTTCTCTATCTAAAATAAAATCTCTTATTTCAAGCTCAAGGTCAACCCATTTATTTATATCATATTTATTTACTATATGACGAATTATATTGGATGATTTATCAATCTCTTGAAAATATTGGCTATTACAAAAATCAATATATCTTGTCGGTAGTCCTAAATCTATATCAAAGCCGTTACCTATAATCAATACCTTATCCATAATGATTTTATTTATATCTAACACTCAAAGCCAGTTACATTAATTTCTTGGTGGCTTTGTTCTATGCTTTACTTAGAGGTTATACATACCAATTAATTGATTTAAATCTCCAAATTCATAAACAAATTTTCCTACCGCAAAATTATTTTTACCAACTTTAGAATACCTGCCTTTATTCATGAACTGAAAATCATTTAGATTACAGTTTTTAGAATAATGCGTTATCTATAAATTATAAAGGTTAATATTGCCATTTTGTTTTCTATGGAATTCTATAAACTCATTTTGCATAGCTTGGGGGATATTTAGAAGTGATTCACAGTGTTTATTTACTTCCTCCATTGCATCTATTTCATTGTCATGGTATAAACTTGCCTCTTTTAATATCTCATCAAACATATAGGGATTTATATCTTTTAGCCACTTTGTTGCAGAATTATCCCAACTTGTTGAAGTAAAAGCCTTCAATATATCATTTTCAAAACTGAAATATAAACCTAATCTCTTTGATTGATAAGTTTGTTGGTTCTCACACGATAAATCATTAATTACAGATTTGAAAAACTCCAAGGTTATATTTTCTAAATCAATAGCATCATTCAAAATATCCTCAACATTTAAACTTGAATATTCAAAATTCCAATCAATTTGATTTACTTCTTTAGATACATCTGAATATGAAAGCTTCGTTTTTTTATCCTTAGCTAACACAAAAACGAACTCTTTGGACAATATTTTAAATCCTATACAATCAATTTTTTTAGAATTAAATGCATGCACTGTATGTATAAGATTTGTCGGATAACCAAGACTTTCAATGATACTATTAACAGAACCATTTCCTGGCATTTTGGTTAATTCAACCAAACTTTTATCTTCGACTTTGAATACCCCTGTTCCGTTTTCGTCCTTTTTTGAGAATAGATTTTTAAGCATATCCTTATCTTTTTTAATTGTATTTTGAATAATTTAATGTCTAATATTTTCTATTCGTTAAAGTAATGATTCCATCCATCTTTTCTTTGACCAGAATATCTATTTTCCAACCGTAGAGCATTTCCTTCTGACTATTAGACCTGATAAGCATTTTTAAACCTCTATATGCGGCAACGGGAAGTAATGCAGACATCAGACATATTCCCCAAAACAACCGACCAAAAGAATGAAACCAAATTGCCATAGCCAGATTACTGATAAAGATAACGGCAAACAGGGTAAACAGTATATACGAAACATTGGCTAGAGCAGGAAGCTGCTTATTTATTTCGGCAATTTTATTATCTATATCTTGAGTAAACGTATAGGGATTTTCTTCGATTTGGTAAAGCTGATTTTTATTAGACAATATGTACCGGATATGTATTGTCAGATCCCCGATCTGTTGTTGGTATGTCCGGTCAAAACTGCTTACGTTTTGTATCAGATACTGTGTCAGAAAAACAGATAAGGCTGTTATCTCTGTCGTATAAACTTCGATCCAGTCGTTATATTTATTGCGTTTACGATAAGACGCGTAGTATTTTTCAAATTTTCTATTTTCTAATTCTTCCCTGAACCCGGATACTGCATTCAAACGAAGGCTTACTGCCTTTAGCTGATAATTCTCATTGACAATATCATTCATTTCACTTATGGGAAGTTGCTCAAAATGCAATTCAAGAATTGAGGCAAGGAGAGCTTGTTTAGCTTGATCCAATGGCATCTTTACCATCGGATTATCTGTATATGTAAGCAATAACTTGTCATAAGTGAAATTACTCATCGCAATAGTAATTGAACGGTTGCTGGGATATTAGATTTTGAATGAACGTGAAGGCTTAAAAGCAGGTATTACATGAGCCGGAATGATGATCGTTGTGTTTTTCGATATGTTACGGGCAGTCTTCTCTGCTCTTTGCTTTATGATGAAACTGCCGAAGCCACGCAGATAAATGTTCTTGCCGCCACTCAAAGAGTCTTTCACAATTTCCATAAAAGATTCAACGATTTTCAAACTTGTTGCTTTGTCGATACCTGTATTCTTCGCTATTTCATTTACAACTTCAGCCTTTGTCATTTCTTTGTTCTTTGTATTGTTATTAATTTATATATTCAAAAATAGGCAAAAACATTGATATCTAATAATTTGCTCCAATAGAATTTGTTTTTATCCTACCAAATGAACGCCAAACCCTGCCAAAATGTTGAAAACCAATGACATTATCGATATTTTCATATTTCTTTGTACCTTGTTGTAATCGACAACTGTACTTAGCATTGGGTTTAATCGGATAAATGATTAAGAAATATGGAATTTAAAATAATCGAAGGCAATACCTTTGAGCGAATAAAAAAATGTCTTCACGAATTGGTGGAAAATAGCAAGAAGCTAAGCTTCTCACAAATTGAGGATGAATGGAGGGATAATCAGGATGTATGCCGCCTGATGGGGATATCGCTCAGAACGCTCCAAACGTACAGAGATAAAGGATTGATCTCATATTCACAAGTGGGGCACAAGTGCTACTACAAAGTAGAGGACATCAAACGCTTTATGGAAGAAAATAGAATTATGCACCCCGTAAAAAAATAAGCCATGAATTTGAATGATATTCTAAGCAGCAATTCTTCTGAAATTATTGAGCTGTTCCATGCTATCGAAAAAGCAAACGAAAATATAACAGCTAATATTGAAGAGCAAAAACCCATGCTATCCGGCGAAATATTCCTTGATAACAACGAGGTCTGTAAAATGCTTCGTCTCTCATCCCGCACCCTTCAGGATTATCGAGATAAGGGCTTCATCGCCTTTTACAAGATAGAAGGTAAGATATTATACAAAATATCCGACATACGAAGCATGTTGGAACAACATTATTATAACGCATGGAAACAGAAACGATAACTTATTGCATTTTGTTTCCATCCGCAACTATTCTAATTAAGAGAAAAAGTATAGTCTGTTGTCAGAAAGGAAGATAACAATTCTTCTTGTTTTAAAATCCGCTCCATAAACCATTCTCTCAAAAAATATGCCTGTGCAGATCTTAAATGAAAAGACAAGGCAATAATAACTTCCATATTAACTTCTCGTATGTCATATACAATGCTACTGCCTTTTACTACTCGATGAAACCTGTATGTATTTTCCGTATGAACTATTTTCTTTTCCATAATAGAACCTATACAGACTTTGATTTCCGGCATATATACTCCGAATAATTCGCACAATTCATTTTTATCCATCCAAACTGTCCCATTGACAGGTCGGAAGATAACATTAGTCTTATTGTCCTTGCCCATTTCAATGATGAGCTTTCCTTTATTCAGATTCTTCATATCGCTTGTTGGTTTTTGAGTTCGTTATTATTGCTTTTTTCTGTATTGACAGATAGTTGATATTTTCCGGCTATGCGTTTTTCCAATGCCTGCATATCTTCGTCAATCTTCTGTGTGGTAATCTTGGCATAGATTTGTGTAGTGGTAATGTCCTGATGCCCCATTGTACGGCTCAGTGTTTCAATCGACACGCCATTGGTCAGGCAGATTTGGGTAGCCCAGCTATGACGGGCCATGTGATAGGTCAGATGAGTCTTCAATCTACAGGCTTTCCGAAGATCCTCTAAATAGAAAACGATCAGCGAATAGGTTCCCACATTAAATACTTTGTCGTTTTCCTTTGGCATACCATGTTTCTCTAAAATAGACAGAGGAATATCCATCAAAGGGATGCAGGCTTCTGTCCCGGTCTTTTTGCGTTTCTGACGAATCCATTTTGTTCCTTCCTTATCGGTTACAATTTCGTTCCATTTCAGATTACGGATGTCTGTGTAGGCCAGGCCAGTAAATACTGAAAATATAAATAAATTGCGTACATGATTGACACCTTTGTGCTCTATGGAAGTCTGCATGATTTTGTCCAGATCTTCTTTCGATAACCATTTGCGGGATGCTTCCGGTTTTCTGGTTCTAAAGTCGGTAAAGGGATTACGCCGGATCATTTCTTTATTGACAGCACGACGGACAATCCGCTTGAGATTACGGACTCGTTTTTCAACAGTTTCGGAACTCATGCCGACATTCACACGAAGATAAAAATCAAAGTCTTCAACAAAGGCGTAATTCAAATTCTCAAATGCAATATCTTCCATATTGTATTTGTATTTTATAAAGCGTTTGAGACTTAGGTACGAACACAGATAGTGCTTGTAGGTGGACTTCTCTTTTGTGATGCCTATACTTCGAAAAACTTCATCGTTATGCAGTTCGTATTCTTTGAGGAGCATGGGCTGAGTAACTCCGACACCCTGAATAGCATTCTTCAAACTTTCGGCTGTAACATATCCGTTACGCTCTATCTGACGATCATAATGGGTAGAGATAGCCGTTTTGAATTCTTCAAGTTTACGTTTTATCCCTTTACTGATTTTATCTGTACCTGCAGGTAGACCTTCGGAAGCAGACCATAATTCCGGTTCTATTTCTTCGTGGGTAGAAAATTGAGTTATTTTCCCATCAAGAGTGATACGCCCAAGAATCGGACATCGTCTGTTCTTCTTGATTTTCTGTTTATTGATATAAAATAAGATACTGAATGTACTACGCATAGGATATTGTTATTTTGTGATACAATTGTAATTGATGCTTGTTAGTCTATCAGAATATATTTGCCTCTAATCCGCTCGGACAACAAGCGGATATCTTGAGCCACCTTATCTAATGACAACTCGGCATAGATTTGAGTCGTTTTGATGTCCCGATGTCCCAGCATACGGCTGACCGTTTCGATAGGAACGCCCTCGGAAAGCGTAATCAAACTGGCAAATGTATGGCGTGCTTGATGGTAGCTGACCTTCTTATTGAAGTCACATCTTTTAGCAATGGCATTCAGACTGAAATAGACCGTTGCAGTACAGGGCATCGGGAATAGTTTTCCATCTACACCTTGTCCCCGATACTTTTCAATGAGAGCCAAAGGAATATCCATCAGGCGGACATGGAAAGGTGCTCCTGTCTTCTGGCGTTTATCCATAATCCACTTGCTGCCATCTTCCATCGTTACAATCTTTTCGGGAGTTAGATTCTTTACATCTATATACGACATACCGGTAAATGAAGCAAATACAAACATGTCACGACTGATAGATTGTAAACCGGGAGGTGTCTCGATGGTCATAATCTGATCAAGTTCTTCTTTACTCAGAGTCTTATGTTTATTAATAGCTGTTTCGGCTTCAAAACCATAAAAGGGATCACGACTGATAATTCTTTTGTTGATGGCATTTCGGACTACTTTTCGTAAATAGAGGATATAGCCCCCGGATGTACTGGCCTTAAATTTACGTTCTATACGTAAATGAAACTGATATTCTTCGATAAAAGAATAGGTTAGAGCCTTGAAGGGAATATCGCTCAGATTGTATTTGACACGTAAAAAATGGCGTAATGCGTTGTAAGATTTTCGATAATGGTCATACGAAGACTGGCTTCTGTCAATACCTACACGGAGAGATACGGTTTCGTTCATCTTTGCAAATTGATCAAGAACAGCATCCCCAGTAGAAGCAATTCCTTGAATAGCGTTTTTGACCTGCAATGCTGTAACTGAACCTTGATTTTCTTTGATCTCTTTATAACGCGAGTGGATCAACAGATTGATTTTATCAATCTGTCTGTTTATATCCAATGCGGATCTACTCTTACCGCCCATACGTCCGACTTTGATATCCCAAAGTGCTGCATCTGCATCTACTTTCAGACTGAATTGTACCATCGTTTTGCCGACGGTTATCCGGCCCATTACAGCGGAAAGCCCGCTCTTTTTCGTTTGATTTTTTTTCAGGTAAAATAGAACCTTTACTGTTGTTCCCATAAAACTCATTTTCTTTAAAGTTACTTTCAACTGAGCTATGTGATACTATGTAAATCGCTGATGAATAATGAGTAAAACTCTCAGATAAAATTTAATTTCTGTAGTTTTACTTTAACTTTATTTTCCGCATAAAAGCAGGTTTAAAATCTGTATATTTCTCTCGTTTTACCATCCCAAAATAGGTAATGAATTGGTAACGGAAAGTTCGCTGAAGTCTGCTTTTTATTGCGTTTTTACGTTTTTCAAGACAACGCAGAATGATGAATTAAAGTCTATATTTCAACCAGTTACCTTGTTAGTCTGAATTTTGCTTTATCTCCAAGTATTTGCAAACGGACATTACAACGTTACCGTTCGGCAGGCGAACTGACCTACATAACTATCCATCACAAGATATTTTACACAGAAAAAAACGTAGAGAAATTTATCCGCGATCATTTTAGAGATAACGATAACATAGCTGGAGTTATGGAAGAAAAAGAATAAAATACGACCGCAGAACTCTTCTGCGGTCATCTTCATTTAGAGCTTCAGACCTCTTTTTTCTTCTTTTGGAGGACTACTACCCACCGATGCAATAACAAATCTATCTCCCATAACCTCTTTCACTCCTTGCAAAGTATTGGGCATAGGAGTATCTTGAACCACTGCCGATTTTGGGCTATTCTGAGATTGAGCCTGATTCTTTTCTGAAGTGTTTTCTTGTCCTTCGCTTTGCTCAATAGGCTTTAATGATAACTCTATCTTACGTTCCAAAGCTGTGAGTTCCGTTTTTAAGTCCTTCAAATCATTCTCTTTCGACCATATGCTTTCCACTACCTGCCTGAGAACAGGTACGTCCAGCATCCGTTTATCGGTGTCTGTCTGGTACTTCTCCAAAAGTTTGGGCATACTGTCGAGTGCATTCAGAAAATTTAGCGAAGCAGTTTTAGGATCTGCCGCCAAACTCCCGTAATTATAGTTGTAGAGTATCTGTCCCTCTCCACGCACAAAAAAACGGTTTTGTACCAAATCATAGCCGTCTTTATTGGTAGTCTCTGATTTTACCAATAAATCAAATCCATATAACGAACCGATTTTCTCGTGAGCTCCATGTGTACGTGCTTTGTCCGATATTTCGTTCAACTTCTTTCCGATAGCAATCGGATCAGTAGCTTGAAAACCATCCAATTTTACAGGATTGAGCCGTGTCCCATCAGGAGCAATCTGTACCTTGCTATTGAAGGCTTCCACATCTTTGGAAATGCGATCAACATATCCTTTATTGGATTCTACGGTCTGCATGATATTTTCTAATTTGTATCGGCTCGATGATTTTCCACGAACAAAAGCCTGCCTTTCACTTTCTAAAGCAGCTATCCTCTTTTCTATCCTTGCTTTTTCCAGCAATTCAGTATTCCCTGACAGGATAGCCACATATTCAGAAAAGTTCATTCCGCTTTTCTCATCCATACTACCCTCGTCAATGGTACGGCTACCCAGATTGTTGTTTTTAAGCTGTTTGATAAATAATTGCTTGTTGTGCAGTAAGCCAAATTTATAAGCATCCAATGATTTTTCGACAGCGTATATTTTCACATCGACCTTATTATCAGCATACAGTTTGGCTATTTCATTGCCTTTGCGTATCGCCCTACCATCCCGCTGTTCGAGGTCGCTTGGCCTCCACGGTGCGTCCAAATGATGAATCGCAACCGCCCGTTTTTGGGCATTTACACCTGTTCCCAACATCTCGGTCGAACCGAACATCACACGGATTTTACCCGCATTCATATCCTTGATCATGGCTTTACGTGCTTTCTCGCTTCCTGCCTCCTGAATAAACCGCACCTCAGATGCAGGGATGCCATAATCCTCCACCAATTTGCGTTTTATCTCGGTGTATGGGCTCCACTGGTTCGGTTTATACGTTCCCAAATCTGAAAATACAAATTGTGTCCCTTTTTGTGCATCGTATTTTTTGTAGTAGTCCGCTATTGAAGCCGCACAATGACTGGCTTTGTTGTCCACATGGTCGCCATATTTGTTGGGGTCTATCATCCGCATATCAAGCGACATCTTACGGGCATAGTCGGTTGCTATCAGCATTTTTGCTTTTTCTTCCCTTTCTGAAAGTGGTGCACGCCCCAAAAGAGTGGCATTTCCTGTTTTGGCAAACTCCATCAACTTACCGATAAACTCCTGCTGGTCGGGTGTGGGTGGTATGTTATGTAAAATCTCATTCTTTTCGGGACGGTCGATGCCAATATCCTGTGCCGTTCGGTAGTCAGTGATCTCGGAATAGAACGAAGCCAATTCCGGCACTTTGATAAAATAACGGAAACGTTCTTTCTGCACAATCTGGTTGGTAACCGAAAACTCGTAATCTTTGGTTTTCTTGGCAAAGATAGCTGCCCACGCATCGAAGGTGTTGATACCCTGTCTTTCCAATTCTTTGGGACGCAGGTATTTGAACAACAGATACAGTTCAGTTAGTGAATTAGAAATCGTTGTTCCCGATGAATAAGTAGCTCCTAAATCCTTGCCTGTGCGTTCTTGTATGGTACGCAGGGCAAAAAGCATATTAAGTGCCCGTTGACTACCTTCGGTATTTCCCAAGCCTGCCACACGGTCGTGGCGGGTGGTAAAAGTCAGGTTCTTAAATTTATGGCTCTCATCTACAAACAAATGGTCTATACCGATCATTCGGAAATCCGACATATTATCCTTGCGGTTTTCAATCTGGTGAGCTATTCCTTCCAATTTTGTCTCAAGGTTGGCTTTACGTTTCTCACAACCTTTCAGCATCCCCCTCGATACTTCTTTTCCTTGCGAACGCAGCACATCAAGGTTCTCTTCCACACTATCAAGTTCAGCCTGTAAAATGTCCCGCTGTATCTCCGGAGATTGAGGTATCATCCCGAATTGTTCATGTGTTAAAATCACCGCATCCCAATTGTTGTTTTTCATTTCGTTGAAAATACGATTGCGATTCTGTGGTGTAAAATCCTCCTTGCCCGGATAGAGCACCTTTGCATCAGGGTATGCCGTACAAAAGGTCTGTGCTATTTCGTGAACATTGGCTTTCAGACCTGTGATAAGGGGCTTATTTACTAATCCGAGCCGCTTCATTTCCATTGCACCGCAACACATAATCAGTGTTTTACCGCCTCCAACCTCATGGTCGATTATACCCCCTCCATTCAATTTAAGCATCCAGATGGCATCTTTCTGGCTATTATATAAGTCAGGAATACCCAAACCTTTCAGATCGAGTCCGGGAAAAGTCTGGTGTGATCCATCGTATTCGGGTCGTACAAAACAATTGAACGTTCGGTTATACATATCGGCAAGCCTGTCTTTAAATTCGGGAGTCTGCTCTCTGAGCCATTCCGAAAAGCCGTTACGCATCTCGTCTATCTTGGTATTGGCAAGCTGAATGGCTTCTCCATCACGTATCTTTGTCTCTTTGCCGTCTACCCGAATTGTTTTTGTAATATCGGGAGTGGTGTCGTGCAAGGCATGACGCATCAGGGCAATACCATCAAAGGTTCGGCTCTCCCCTTTAACAGCATACTGATCCTTGATTTTGGCATTTTTAGTATCAGCATTTATGCTGAATTCATCCCTGCTGGGAGCATAATGTATATTTACATCCGTTTCAAAGAGATATGAAGCAAAAGCAGCATAGATGCCCGAAGGTATCCATCGTTCACCGAAATTGAAATCCAGATCGTCGAAAGCTATCGGTTTGGGTATAGCATCCTGTAGGGCGGTCAAAGAATTTTTAGCGGCTTCATGGTCGGGATTGCGGTCGATAAAATTTTGTACTTCGTCAGCTTTTGAAATAACGTTACCCGATACGAACTTGTCTGCTACTTCATAGCCCCCAACAAGCGGATTGAAATACATCTTACCTTTCAGTTCATCAAGTATTCCCTCTTGCGTATTGTTTGTAAGAGAGATCATGTGATCTAAATTGACTGTTCCGTATTTATTGAGACTGGAGACAAGAGCTTCATAAGCGTTATCCACTTTAGAAATCTCATCGGAATTAAAAGCTACGGGACGTTCGAAAATATCAGTCTTGATCGCTTTACCTTCTCGGTAGCGTTCCAAAGAGAGTATTTCCCGTCCTGCGGCATCCATCTTGATAAGGTCGAGATTCTTTGCATCGTTCAGATTACCGAACTTTTGTGTAAAATCGTCGTATAGGCGATTAAGCATCTGCCGTAATGCGGGATTTTCTTTGAGTGTATCGGCTTCGTTATTATACAAATGATTATAGGTATCACGTATTTCAAGATAGAGCGATGCCTGTTTTTGCTGGCTCGGTGACAGTTCCAAAGGATGGAACATGGGCTGGTGTCCGTCCATATCCCGCAAGTAGCCTATACGATTATCTGTATCGGTTACCAATGAGCCATTTTTATAGTGTTTCGGCAATCCGTTTTCGGGTATAGGCATCGCAATGGACTTCAATCGCTCTGCACGTTCTTTTTCCAATCGCTCAGTGCGTTGTTCGGGTGATTCGGTCGGTTTACTTGTTGATGGACTTTTAGCTTGTACTCCCTTTGGCTGTGGCATAGGCATACGACGACGGGAACGTTTGGGCTGTTTTATTTGTGAACGTTCTTCGGCAGAAAAACCAAACAGGTCGTATAAGGTTACAATTGGCTGTTGCTGGATATCAGGAGGCGATACTTTCTTTTGTTCTATAACTTCTCCTGTGTCCGTATTTACAAACAAGCCACTGGCTTTATCCTTGATGATTCTATCTTTTTTTGTTTCAGGTATAACTTTCGTTTCTTCTTTTGGTGAGTTAATACGTGGCTCCACAACCGCTTTTTTATCCTGATCGGACAATTCCGCCCATACCTTACGGTTTCTGGCTTCTCCAAAAGGATAGAAATGGACTAAATCTTCGAGTGTAGGTTCATAAGCCGACTTAGGACTTTGCTCCACCATATCCGAAACAGAGATTTTCTCTATCGGAGTTACAATAGGCTGCTGTTCTTGTATTTGGGGAGCATGAGATAAGTAATGCTCCAGATCGAGATGTTTGGAAAAATCTTCATTCAGCATCCGATACAGTGTAGCTGCAATAGCTTCCGTTCCTCCGGAATGGGTAAATTCCATTGCAGGCTTTCCGTAAGGATCTGTACCCACTTTTACATCGGTTTGTATTACCCTGTCGAAGTCTTTGAAAAGATTATTTACGGATATGCCATTGGATAGTTTGCGGGATTCGATAAAATCTTGCTGCCTTTGGGTCGCCTCTGTACTAGAGGATTGATCTGGCGCAAGCCCAATTCGGTGTCGCCGTAGCGACCGTTGCAGGATAATTAAATCGCTACCGACCTCCGTTCCTGCTTCTTCTGTAAATAAGTTGTTGGGCAAACGGATAGCCGATACGATATTGCAATTATTCATCAGGTGTTCACGAATCGGTTTGTTGTGCTCCGAGTTGAGAACGCCCTGCGAAGTGATAAAGGCTATTAATCCACCCTCGCGGGCAGCCATCACGCTTTTGGTAAAAAAATAATTGTGGATTGCCTTTGTCGATTGGCTAACTGCGGGTATCTCATGCTTGGAAAGCAAAGGATCAAATACTGCGACATCCCCGAAAGGAATGTTGGAGGCTATCACATCATAATGTTGGGAGTATCGTCCTTCCATTTTCTCGTAACCCTCAATCCGTATTTTATCTTGTGGGTGAAGGTGTGAGAGAATCTTACCTGTCAGCAGGTCTTTTTCAAAGGCTGTAACCTCAGCATCCGGCACAGTTTCTTTAAATGAGGATATAAATGCTCCTGCTCCGGCACTCGGTTCAAGAAAACGCAGGGGTTTGATACCACTGTTATTCAAAGCCAGTGACAAAGCATCTACAACAGGCTTTGGAGTATAAAAAGCAGTCAGCACCGAATTTTTCAGCGAACTGACATAGCGTTTATATTCGGCATCGTCTTTTGCTCCATCCCGTAACACTTGATGTAATTCGGTTACGAGTGGGAACAGATCATGTTCAGACGTTTTCCAATGGGTTATATCTTCCGGTTTGGCTGCGGGATTTAACACGGCTTTTATCCCACCAAAACCAGAATAGGCTGTCAGCTTCTCTTTTTCAGCATTGGTAGCCTGTCTTTTTTCTCTATCGAGAGCGAATACAATACGGATCGCTTCGATATTGTCCCGAAGATGGGCTTTCTTATTATAAGCCATTTTCGAGCAGGATTTGTATTTCGCCTGTCAGTTCCGTGTAAAACTGATTGTATTCAGGTGTATCGGCGAAATCATCAGACAAGGTGTATTTTTGAATTGTATCGGTAAGTCGGAGCAATAGCTCAATGGCTATGCCCTCGGCTTGTGCCGGATTTACTTCTTCGGAAAATTCTTCCCAAAGGATAGTCACAAGGGTTCGGTAGGTAGAGAAGTGCAAGCCTTCATATAGGACTTGCGAAGAGATGACCTCAGCTTGGTCGTGGGTATAAGCTGATTTTATGGCTTGACTATACGCCTCTGCTGCTGTATCGCCACGTTCAGCAATAAAATCGAAGTCGGTCGCTTTGTTGGGGTGCGTATCACGGAGATAGGATAATAGGGATAGCCGAAAATAGGATAATTCTACGGCTGACGTATTTGGTTTTGTTGCCATATCATTGATTTTTTAGCGGTGAGAAAATGTAGAAAAGAAAAAAGCATCCGGAGCTTAGCCCCGGATGCCACCACTAAAAAATCAATGTTAAACGACTATTCCGAATCGTAAAACAAAGACCTTTCAGTGGCAAATATAGTGAAATTATTATTTCAATGGTCGCTTCTTGCTTGGTGTCATTGCGTATCCGATCACTTATATTTAAATTTGCATGATTCATTGAATCGTAATATCAAACAGCAATTGTCATGTCGTTACCTGATGTCCGAATAGATAAGTTGAAAGAATCTGAATATGATGAAGCCGCTACTATTTTAGTAGATGCTTTTGAATCGAATCTTGCTTATGCTTCAATCTTCGTAAATAAGGATAAATTACGAGACGGGTTGTTTTGGTTATTCAAGACCAATCTATTTCTAATAAACAGAAGACAGTCTGTGACAAAAGTCGTTAGAATGAAAAACTCAATGGAAATAATAGGAATATTTAGTTTATTACCTCCCAATGGAATAAAATCGGAACTTCGCGACTATCTCAAAATCGGAATACCTCGATTTATTATGAGTTTTGGATTCTCGGCTTTACGCACAATGCTTAAGATGGATGCTCTCAATAAACAGCTTCTAACCAATGCCATCGGAGCCAATGAATATTATTATTTATCAATGGTTGCCGTAAAAGCGAACCATCAGGGCTCAGGGATTGGGTCTTATATGATCGACAATTGCTTGCAAAAATTGAGATCTATAAATCGAATATGCCATACTGTTGGTTTAACAACCCAACTTCCGGAAAACGTCACTTTTTATACCCGATTAGGATTCCAAAAATTGGATGAAGGTGAAATTCAACTGAAGAAGGGCTGTTATTACAATTATAATATGAAGTTGAATCTATAGTTCTACTTAGACCGTCGTTTTTTGCTGTCACCTTTGCGTGGCGGGAACTCAAAAACTATTTTGTAATCCGCATCGAGTTTGATAACTGCATCGAATGTACTTCCGGTCTTGGAACTTACGAAACCTTTTATCAATGAGGTTTTGCCATTCATAATAAGATCAGTAAGTTGTCCGTCTGTCAGTTCTTTTTTAGCAATGGTACGGAATACTGTCAGTCCGCAACTTTCATCTTTACATTTTACGACCTTCGGATAAAATACCATCTGTCCGTTCTTACATTTGGGGCAGGAACAGGTATTACGGTTATCCGTGCGTTCGATAGTGGTCGAAAGTAGTTCCGTAGTGATCTGTGAAGCATAAACTTCTATTCCTTTATGGAATGTAGCGGCATCCATCTGACCTAAAGCAATTTTATTGAGAGCTTCTTCCCATTGCCCTGTCATAGCGACATCGGCTATCTTCTTATCCTTGACCGCTAGATAAACCACCAATCCTTTATTGGTGGGGACTAGAGACTTTTTCTCACGGACAATATACTCACGGGAGAAGAGTGTTTCAATAATGGATGCACGGGTAGCAGGTGTACCAATACCACATTCTTTCATCGCTTCACGCTGTTGTTCATCCTCTACCTCTTTGCCCGCTGACTCCATTGAACTCAACAAACTGGCTTCGGTGTGTAGTGGACGAGGTTTGGTTTGCTTTTCCTGAATTTCACAATCACGAACAGGCAGCTTATCTCCTTCCAAAAGAGCAGGTAAAGCAATAGAATCCTCTTCATCGTTTGACTCGTCTTTAGCTTCAAATACCGCTCTCCAGCCGGGGACGAGTGTAACGCTTCCTTTGCATGAAAAGTGTACGCCATCGGCATCAAGTGATACGCTGGTGTTCTCTTTGATGCACGATTCGCCAAAGGCTTCCAACATACGTCCGGCAACCATATCGTAGATAAGTTGTTCGTCTTTGGATAGATTGCTTGCTGATTCTTCTGTGATAATGAGGGCATGATGATCGGTAACTTTTGCATCATTGACCGAACGGGTATTGAGCTTGGTATCAAATCGTCCATCGATATAATCCCTAAAATAAGGATGTGAGCGAAGGGTAGCGATCAGGTGCGGTATTTCCTCCAGTACATCTTCGGAAATATAACGGCTACCTGTTCGGGGATAGGAAATTTTCTTAGCTTCATACAGACTTTGAGCTATAGTTAGGGTTTTATCTGCTGAAAAACCATATTTGCTGTTGGCTTCCTTTTGAATCGTAGTTAGGTCATACAACAATGGTGGTTCTTGTTTGACTTCCTTACGTTCCACGGATGTAACCTGTATCGTTCCAATAGCTTCAACCTTTGATTTCACATCTTCTACGTCGCTCCGAGTATCGTATTTATCTGTCGAATGAACAGCAAATGTTGTAGATTCCTTAGCAGTATGGAGTTTCAAACGAAAATAAGTTTGTGGCTTAAAATCTTTGTTTTCCAAGTATCTGCTACAAATTATCGCCAGTGTCGGGGTCTGTACTCTGCCTAGTGACCAAACACCATAGCCTGCAGAGATCGAGAGTGCCTGACTGCTATTAATACCTACGAGCCAGTCTGCCTGACTTCGGGCTTTTGCAGAAGCATACAGATTGTCATAATCTGCTCCGGGACGAAGGGTTTTGAAACCATCTTTGATGGCTCTGTCGGTAAGAGAGCTGATCCAAAGTCTTTCAAACGGAAGGGTGCATCCTATATATTGGTATATATAGCGGAATATGAGTTCCCCTTCACGTCCGGCATCAGCACAATTAATAACTCCATCAGCCTGAGAAAACAATTCCTTGATTACTTTGAGTTGTTTCATCACACCGGGATCGTTCTTATATTCTTTGCCCTCTTTGACTTGTCGAGGCAATAGTTTAAATTCTTGAGGAAGTATCGGTAGGTTCTCTTTCTGAAATCCTGCAATACCGTAATGCTCCGGCATGGCAAGTCCTACCAGATGCCCGAATGCCCACGTAACGGCATATCCGTTACCTTCCATATAGCCTTCTTTCTTATTATTCGCTCCAATTATGGCTGCTATACTCTTAGCCACAGATGGTTTTTCTGCTATTATTATTTTCATTTTAACGTTGATTTTTTAGTGGTACTAATGATAAAACTACATTTTTCGTCCTTTGCTTTTCTTGGGAGCAGCAGGAGATTGTTTTTGTTCCTGTTGTTTCTGCTCTTTCTTTTCTACTTGTTTGGCGGTAGGCTGTGTCTGACCTTGCTTTAGCGGCTCCTTAGAATGTTTGGTCGCTTCGTTGGTCTTACCTTCGTTATTCACAGCCACCTGTGTTTTACTCTCGGCAGCAGGAGTCACTTTCTGAGAATCTTTTGCCGCTTGTTTTGCTTCGATGGCTCGCATCTGGTCGGGATGTTTAGAGGTATGGCGGACTTTGCCCTTGTTTTCATCAATCCATACCCATGCATTGTACTTCTGTCCTTTCTGGTCGGTAGCTTCTACTTTTTGTGATCCCGAAGCATCGGGTTGTGGCTTGGGACGGGATTGCATACCCTCAACAAAAATCGGCTCTTTGTTGCAGAGCTTAGTAAATTCTTCTTTACTAAGTTGTACACCTCCTTGTTTGGAATAAACCCAGACCTCATCCATTTTACGGGCTTTGGGAAGTGGTTTTTCTGGTCTTTCTCCTTGTTTGGCTTGTCGCTGCTGATTATGTTGCTGGCGTTGTTCGTCACTAAATTTAAAATCGAAGTTTTTATTGACTGCATTGAATTGTACGAAGCGGTCAATCTTCTGAGGTTCTTCTCCCGGCTTTACCTTTTTATCCATTCCTTCAACCCATACGGCTTTGCCTTCTTTCAAGCCTTGTTGTTGTTCGGGAGAAAGAGGAGCATTCTTCAGCGTCTGCGGAATATTGATTTCTGAAAGAGGTACAGCTTCAAGACGATTCGTCAGTTTATCGAGCGAGATAACTGAGGGTATTTTCTCTCCGTTCACTTCAAGTTCGAATACACGTGCCCCATGCCCTGTCTTTTGGAGTTGTTCTTTATCCTGTTCGGAAAAAGCTACACCCATAAAAGGTTTGTCAAAGTCGGGCTGTTCCTGCTTGGGATGCGTTACCAACTTGATACTGCCATCTTTCTGTGGTTCTAAAGACAAACGAGCTTGCATCGGGAACTCATTTCCATCAATGATAGGTTTGATATCAACCAGACCGGGAGACTTGTGTCCGTAAACCATTGCTTTGAGTGCATCCTGCAACTTGTCACCGGAAAGTCCCAGCTTTTCACTTTCTTTCCAATCAATCTTATTGAGATCCAAAGGCTGGAACTTACCCGTGAGCTCAATATGGATCTTTACCTTACCATCAAATTTAAGGCGATACGGATCGAGGGCTTTGTCGGAGTGATCGATGCGAATAAGTTTGCCAAGAAAAGCCGCTATTTTATCTACGGCTGACATTCCGACGGCATAAACACCGGTATGTGAGGGATGATTGAACTGTGCCGACATCTTTTTGAAGAAATTTTCCAGAAAGTTGCTGTTGGTGTCAACCTTCAAAAATTGGTCGGCATTTTCTTTGGTGGGTTCAACGGTTTTGAGTTTACCGTCCTGTTCCCCAGTGATGACTTTAAGTTTGCCATCTTCGCCTTGGGTCAGTAAGACTTTTGGCTCTTCGGATTTTACTTTGTTTTGATCCATAATAAATGATGTTTTTATTCTGCATTACTATTAATGCAGAGCGAATATAAAACGAAGTAATGGACTGATTGCAAGGCTTTAGACGAGTGGTAGCTTGTGTCTGGGATTGTCTGGGGGTGGTTTTAGAAATCAGGCTCTAGAGAAAATCAAATATTTTTTTTAACACACTCGACTTTAGTGAGGATTATTTTAGATATATCAGGAAATAGTGTATTTTTGTAACCTAATTTATACTATGTATGAATCATAATTAATTCAATGAATAAGATAAAAGAGGTACTTGAGAAAAAAGGGGTTAAACAAGTTTGGCTGGCAGATCAGTTGGACAAAAGTTTTAATGTGGTCAACGCATATGTACACAATCGAAGACAACCTTCATTAGAGACTCTCTATAAAATAGCATCAATATTGGATGTTGAGATTAACCAGTTACTATGTTCTAAAGAAGAACTTAAAAAGGAAAAGAATAAATAATATGGCAACAGCAAATCAAATAAAGACCCTTATTAAGAGTCATTTTGAAGAAAACAATGAAAAGTTTAATACTGTTGCTCTTCAGATAGCTGCTCATGAAGCCAAGTTAGGACATTCCAATTTAGCAAATGACATTAAGCAAATTATTGATAATGGGAAAAAAACATCTCCAAAACTGAAACCTTTAAATTCAGAGCTACAAGGTTTAGTATTGGAAGTAGAATCTGATAAAAAACTATCGGATTTAATAGTTCCGAGCGAAATAAAAGACCGGATTAATAGGATCATCAGGGAGTTTACACACAGAAATAAATTATTGAGTCATAATTTAGAGAACAGAAGGAAAATATTATTTTCTGGCCCTCCCGGAACTGGAAAAACAATGTCAGCATCAATAATTGCGAATGAGCTCCACTTGCCTATTTATGTTATATTAATGGATAAAGTTGTTACTAAATATATGGGAGAAACAAGTGCAAAACTCCGTCAAATATTCGATTTAATCATGGATAGACCCGCTGTTTATTTATTTGATGAATTTGATGCTATCGGTTCTCAACGTGGAAAGGATAATGATGTTGGAGAAATGCGTAGAGTTCTCAACTCATTTCTTCAATTCTTAGAAAGAGATAACTCCGAGAGTCTAATTATTGCAGCAACAAATAATTTGGGAATGTTAGATCAGGCTTTGTTTAGAAGGTTTGATGACGTTATTCATTATAATCTTCCCTCAGATGAAGAAAAAATACAGCTTTTAAAAAGTAGACTTGGCAAAAACGTGACGAGTAAGGATATAAAGGTTCTTTTACCCATGCTTGAAAGTCTTAGCCATGCTGAGATAAATCAAGCGTGTTTGGATGCAATAAAAGAGTCCATTTTAAATAACTCTGATATTTCTCTCTCTTTAATAGAAAAAACAATTAAAGAACGCACAATGGCATATAAAATCTAATTATTATGGGTAGATACGATCATATTAAGCTTCCTGATTTAGCAGATACAATTCGTTATTCTCCGGGGCAAAGACCAGCTGGAAGGCCGAATATTCCTAACAGAGATAGAGTTTCTCATGCTGTTTCTTTGGGAAATAAGTTTGATAGAATGCGAGAGGCTGACAGTAATATGAAAGTTCAACGAGATGCACTTTCTTTACCTACTCGTACAGGTACATATGTAGAATTTAAAGGGAAGCAAAACTATGATTTGGTTACTCAAAGCCTTGAAGCCATTAATGCTGGTATGCGCTTAATGAATGTTAGGGATATTACAGATAATAATGGGAATACAGATACTTATGCAACTGTATATATTCCAAGAGGACAAGAAAATAAATTTCTGAACAAATTACGGGATTATGGAACAAAAGTTACTCAGAATGGTAATCCAAAAAATCAAAAATTGATTAATAGTATAGAAGATATACATATTGCCTTACTACATTCATTCTGGACAGATTCGTCACAACTTCTTCCTAATGAAAATTATAATTGGTTTGAAGTATGGATAAAAATAGATGAATCTACTGACAAACAAGAACAAATAAACCAATTTACCAACCTACTCACAACATTAGAAATTAGCTTTAAGCCAAACTATTTATTATTTCCAGAAAGAGCTGTATTGCTGGTTCATGCAAACAGTGAATCACTAATCCAGATTTTAAATAGTTCGGATTGTTTGGCTGAACTAAAAGCAGGGAAAGAAACGGCAGATTTTTGGACGAATGAAAATCCAAGTGATCAAAATGAGTGGGTTGAGGATTTATTAAGAAGACTTGTCATAAATGACCAATCAAGTATATCAGTCTGCGTGATTGATACAGGGGTTAATAATGGGCATGAACTACTCTCACCTGTTCTACAAGATGCCCATTGTCTTGCTTATGGTAGCCAATGGACTACTGCAGATAGAAAAGGACACGGAACAATGATGGCAGGAGTTTGTGCCTATGGAGACCTATCACGTTCTTTGGAGCATAATGATGCTGTAGAGGTAAAGCATAGCTTGTGTTCCGTAAAACTACTTCCAGACGTTGGAGAAAACCCGAAAGAGCTTTGGGGAGATATAACAAAACAGTGTATTTACAAAGCAGAAATAACGATTCCAAACAAAAAGATTTTGTATTGTATGGCTGTAACATCTTCTGATACGCACGACAAAGGATGTCCTTCTTCTTGGTCTGCAGCTTTGGATGATATGTGTGTAGGTACGTCAGAAGAGGAGCCAAGGTTAATAATTATTGCAGCAGGAAATATAGATGATGAAGACGTTTGGAATGATTATCCCAATGGAAATACTCTTCAATCTGTACATAATCCGGGGCAATCTTGGAATTCATTAACAATTGGCGCATATACTGAAAAAGTGCAGATAAATGATGCAAATTATGATGATTTGCAAAGAGTAGCTCCCAGTGGAGGACTTTCACCATACAGTAGTACATCTGTAATATGGGATAAAAAATGGCCTATTAAACCTGATGTCGTTTTTGAAGGTGGTAATTTATTAAAAAGAGAACATGATTTATCTCCGTATGTCGATCATGATGCTTTAGAAGTTTTAACTACATCTAAAAACATACAATTCCGTAAATTTGAAACTATTAATGCAACAAGCGCTGCTTGTGCTCTTGCTTCTAATCTTGCTGCTGAAATTGCTGCTACTTATCCTGATTTATGGGCTGAAAGTATTCGTGCGTTGATTGTGCATTCTGCGAAATGGTCTGATTCCATGTTACGTCAATTTAATGTTGCAGGAAGAACCAATATAAAGAGGATTTTGCGTTCATGTGGTTATGGAATTCCAAATAGAGAACGTGCGTTATATAGTACAGAGAACGGATTTACCTATATATCACAAAGCACTTTAAAGCCTTACATAAAAAATAGGTCAACAGTTTCTCTTAATGAAATGCACTTCATTGATTTGCCGTGGCCAAAAGAAGTATTAGAGAGTTTAGGAGAAATAAATACAACGTTAAGAATTACTCTTTCTTATTTTATAGAACCGAGTCCCGGTGAAATAGGATGGAAAGATAAATATACTTATCAATCTTGTGGTTTAAGATTTGATGTTAATAACCCACAGGAAACCCAAGAACAATTCAAGAGGCGAATTAATAAGTATGTAGAATCGGAGGAGGATGCTGATGCTGCCAATATCGATTTAATGGAAAATGATAGTGGAAGATGGCAAATAGGCATGAAGAACAGAAGTGTCGGTTCTATTCACAGTGATATGATAACAACAACTGCTGCAGATCTAGCATCCTGCAATATGATCGCTATTTTTCCGGTTGGTGGTTGGTGGAAAATGAGAACAAATCTTAATAGATATAACAGTCGGATAAGGTATTCTTTGATTGTGTCATTAGAAACTCCCGCTACAGAAGTTGATTTGTATAATGTTGTTACAACGAAAATAGCAGCAATAGTAGAAACACCTGTTCAAATAAACATCCCTGTTTAGAATTATACTTGATATAAAAACAGAAGCCGCTAATTGAACATTGAATGGCTTTTGTTTTTTTTATGTGAAGATTATTCTTCTTTTGGCAACAAATGCCGTAGATTCTCATCATTCCGAATCCGCCCTAACTCATCAGCAACGATCTGTTTGGCTTCAGCTTTGATACGGTCATAATTCTCCTTGATCATTCCCTTCATACGGTCTACACCGTCCTCATCTACAAAGTTGGTGATAACTGGTATTTTCTTGTATGCTTTCGTTTCAGTGGCTACCCGCTCATTATCGACAATGATTTCACTATGAAAGATTTTTTGTTCTATCCGCTCATCAAAGTTATCCGCTATTGCTCCCACAAACATACCCTGTGTAAGATTGGAGATTTTAGACGCAGGAATCAAACTATCCAATTGCGTAGAAATGGAAGTTGATTTATCGTTTCGGTTAATGGTCATAGACTGACGTTTTTGCAATACTTTTCCAAAACGTTCTGATAAGGTCTTTGCTGTGTCTCCAACCACCTGCCCCGAAAAGATATTACCCACGGTATTCATTACTACGGCAGCTTCTTTATCACCATAATCTCGCTTTAGCTGAGAAAAATCTTGAAATCCAAGTAGAACTGCAACTTTGTTACTTCTAGCAGTAGCTATCAAGTTGTCAAGCCCTTTGAAATAGATTGTCGGTAGCTCATCAATTATAACGCTACTTTTGAGTTGCCCCTTCTTATTAATCAATTTCACGATTCGGGAGTTATATAACCCCAATGCTGCTCCATAAATATTCTGACGGTCGGGATTGTTACCCACTACCAATATTTTAGGATCGTCAGGGTTGTTAATATCCAATGTAAATTCATCGCCCGACATAACCCAATATAATTGTGGACTAATCATACGGGATAGAGGTATTTTAGCACTTGCTATCTGTCCCTGAAGCTGATCGGCAGCTCCGGATTTCCACGCATCCATAAAGGGAGAAAGGTAATTTTCGAGGTCTGGATACGAAGTCAAAATCGGGAAAATATCTTCATAGCTCTTGTTCAAAAATTCTATAGCATGAGGAAAAGTACAAAACTTTCCGTCCTTATAAATTCGTAAGTACCAGATAATTGCAGCGAATAGGATAATTGGAGATTCCACAAAGAAGTCTCCTTGTTTTTGCACCCAAGTCCGATTCAAATTTAACATTATCGTGTATGCGCTCTCATAGGCGTCTGAGATATCATCCATGAAAGAAGGGTTAATCGGATTGCAACGATGTGAACGGGAAGGGTCGTCAAAATTTATCACATAAAAAGTAGGCACTTTTTCATAACCTTCTCTATTGTTCAACAGATGGTTATAGGCAATAGTAGAGAGGTCTGGAAACTTAAAATCGTAAATATAGCCTGTATAACCTTTCTCAATTTGCTGTTTGATGAATTGGTTTACAACGGCATAGGATTTACCTGAACCCGGAGTACCCAATACAATAGCTGCCCGAAACGGATTCACTACATTTATCCATCCTTTCCATTGCTTCTTTTTGTACCAAAATTTCGTTGGCAGATTTATCGAATAATCGTTTACCATCAATTTGGTTTCCTGCATAAAGGATTCGTTTTCGTAATTGAACGGATCATCCATCAGGTTGTTTTTTAGTAAACGACTCAGCCATGTACCCGCCATCAATAATAAAATATAGCCAACCGAAATAGTAAAAATGTAAAAATCAGCATTAGCTATTTTAGGTAGAGGTAGATAAAGAAGCCACCAGTTCAAAAAGAAGAACACAAATCCCAATACAAGACACACGTAGATATGATTCCATGTGATTTTTTCTTCCTTTACACCCTTTGTTCCTAGACAGGAAAGAGCAAGAAAAATCACAGAAAATATTTTCGTCCACAGGATTGAGTTGAATAATCCTGCGGTACGATTAAAATTCATCAGAATTTTATCTACCACTCCAATATTGATTCCCCAATCGTGTATTGCCTGATAGCAGAACCAATAAATATTCATCAGTACGAATAAAATACTAATTGCCCTCATAAACTCCATGACTTTGGCTAGTCCTCTTAAATCATCTTCATTTTGCATAATTGTTGAATTTAATTCATTTCTAATTCATTGAAAATGCGAATGTAGGTAGATGGTTAAGATATTATGTATAACTTTGAGGAGCTGGTAGCTTGTGGCTGAGGATGTCTAGTATTATAAATAAATCCGCTTATACAAATGCTAATCCATAAATTGGGATATAAATTATGAATACTGATTTTGTAAACTTAACGACTGAAAATCTAGCCAATGAGCACTTATGCTGTATTATACGCAGTAAAAAGCTTCACCCTGGTATTGAAGCAAAGCGACAATGGCTTTCTGAACGTCTAAGTGAAGGTCATGTTTTTAGAAAGCTAAACGAAAAGGCTACAGTTTTTATAGAATATGCACCTCTAGAAACAGCTTGGGTTCCCATAATTGGCAATAATTATTACTATATATATTGCTTATGGGTCTTAGGTGAGTATAAAGGCAAAGGATATGGTAAATCGTTGATAGAGTATTGTATCACTGATGCCAAAGAAAAGGGGAAGTCCGGTATTTGTATGCTTGGGGCAACAAAACAAAAAGCATGGCTTTCTGACCAATCATTTGCAAAGAGTGTCGGCTTTGAAGTTGTTGATACTACTGATTATGAATATCAATTACTTGCACTTTCTTTTGACGGGACAAAGCCACAGTTCTCTAGAAATGTAAAGAACTCAAAAATTGAAAGCAATAAACTAACAATCTATTACAGCATACAATGTCCCTTTATTCATCAAAATATTGAGATAATAAAACAGTATTGTGAAACACACGACATTCCAATTGTTCTAATTCCGGTAGACACACTACAAAAAGCAAAAGAATTACCTAGTATCTTTAATAATTATGCGGTATTCTATAAAGGTAATTTTAAAACTGTAAATTTGATAGATATTGCTTACGTAAAGAGAATACTCAAAAAATAAATCAAAAATAATCACATCTGCCTCCCATATCTCCGTTTTTTCTTCCTCTTACGTTTTAAGGTCGATCGCTTGTTATCTGATTCCGATACTTCGGGAGTAAAGACAGAGAATAAACTACCCATCGGATCATCCGTTTGTGAATAACTGGACTGAGATTGTGGGTGCTTGTTCATAGTCGGGTCGGCACTTTGGTTTGGAGAAATAGATGGCTTAGGTGCTTGCAGATCCTCACGAGGTGGATTATCCGCAAAGCGTTCGTTAAGAACATTTGCCGAAAACTCTTTACCCAAACGAGAACCATTAAGAACTGCCCGTTGGTTATGGTCGATAAATGTAGCCCCGTAGATGCGTCCTTCATCGTTGCGACGTAATACAAGATCAATACCTTTTTCCCGCAAATCCGCTCGGGACTCGCTCTCTGTACGGGTATTTGCAAAGGACGCAGAAACATTAGCACGGGTTTGTTTGGTTATGCCTGTGGCTTTGATTGTTTCTTTTGACTTGTCAAATCGTTTTTCTAATCTATCTAAACCAAGATCTTTACCAAATAGGGAGGATTTCAAAGGAGCTCCGACACGCTTACCTTCATTATCCAACGCTGAATAAACCAATCCCCGATACATCCTGCCCTTATTTTCTCCTTTGATTTCCTCTACTCCTATATTATATAGGGAGAGTAAAGCACGATATTCTCCTAAAGCCTGAAAACAATACATCTCCGAGAGCGGTTTGATGACGTTTGCCACCTGTTTCTTTAAATTCCCCTGGCTAACGTCTATTGGAGAAAGTTGCCATGCCTCGCCTTGATTTTTCTCTTTGGAGTGCAGACCGTATTTTTGCTCCAGAAGGTCTGTAATCTTTCTGCTGCGTTCGTAATTTTTGCTGTCGCTGATTATCGAACCATCGGTGCGGACACGGGTCGAAATAATATGTATGTGTTCCCTGCCAATGTCCTCATGTTTGAAAATCATGTAGGGCTGTCCGCCATATCCGAATCGTTCCATATACTCACGCCCGATGTCGGCAAGCTGATTATCGGTCAGTTTATCGTCCGGGTGTGGATTGAGTGAGATGTGAATAACAGGTTTCGATGTTCGGATATGTGAAGGCATAAACCGTTCAAAATCTTGCATACAATCGGATACATTGAAGACTCCATCGGTGGGTTCGATGACTAAATTAGTAGCCAAAACTTTACCTAAACCTTCGTCTACTTTCTCCTGATTGTAGGTAAGTGCACCGTACAGATTGCTTACGTGGCTAAATTTTGCAACCATTTTTAGAGATGTTTAGCTTTAAATTGTTCGCACAACTGCATCACTTCCCGTCCGATTCCTGCCAGTTCAATGGTTGCATTTTCTAATTTATAAAGCAATGCCAATGCTTTTTTCTCTCCAAAATTAGAATGCAACTCCTTCACAACTTGATTGTAATTGACTCCGATACTCCGTATCTGTCCGTGTAGAGCGGTGAGCTTCGTGATAAATTCTACTGCCGAAGCATCGGTTCTCACTACACGAAATTCATCCCCAAAGATGCGGGCAGCGATAAAACCGGATAAGGATTGTACACCTGACTGTTCATACAAGGCTAAAAAATCGACGTGTTGCTGATCTGTCAGATTCACAGTCAGTCGATACTTTGTCGGATCGTTCTTCGGGGGTCTACCCCCTTTTCCCCGATTGTGGGGATTTCTTTTTTCTTCGTTCATAACATGATTCTTTTAGTGCGGTCACAGACCGTTTTATAATTTAATTTCTGCACACGATGGACTGTTGTGCGGATTATGTTTTCCCGACTTCGGAGAGGAAAATCCCCCTCTGGAAGAGCAAGGGTTGTGTGCTGCAAAATTCATTTTGCGATGCACTCAACATACCTTGCTATTTGCCCAAATGCAAATACTTTTTGCCCATAGAGGGCATCATCCTATCCCGAAAAATTCGGGATATAAGCCTGATTCCTGTCAGGCAATTTATGAGTGTCGGAACTCTATTTAAAAGAGACATGAATACCCCATAACGTTTCATGCAGTAAAGTTATAATCTAAAATAATCAACTGAAAATCAATAAGTATAGACAATCCCGGACACAAGCCGCCACCTCTCAAAAACATACTGCAAGTATGAGAAATATAGATTTTATTTGCTGTCAGAAGATTATTGAATATCTGTTTTTGTAAATATTTTCTTAGATAAATTCTAAAATAAACGAGAAGTCTAGAAGTCGATTTCGTACAGTCTTAAAACAGTGATGTCGTACAGAAGTAGTGTCGTAGTTTTTCAAAAAAGAAGAAAATTGAAAAAGGAAATATTGAAAGAAAAACAAAAGCAATAAATCAAAAATGTATCACAATGAAGCAGCATTTATCTGGAACCATAAAAAAATAATGAATTAAAGATGTTTCGCAGTAGAGATACGAACAAATAAATATTTAAAAACTAAAACAAATGATGTTATGAAAAAGGATGAAAGTAAAAATGAAGTGAAGTATGTTGCATTCAGTACACAAAAAGGAGGAGCAGGAAAAACAACTCTTACTGTTCTGATAGCTTCTTATCTCCATTATGTAAAAGGCTACAATGTGGCAGTGATAGATTGTGACTATCCGCAACACTCAATATCTCAAATGCGAGAACGGGATTTTAAGATGTGCGAAAATGACGAATACTACAAAGGGATGTTGTACGAACAGTTTATCCGTTTGGATCAAAAGAAAGCATATCCCGTAATCGAGAGTAGTACAGAAAAGGCATTGAATGATGCCGATACCCTTTGTGAAAACGCTGAATATGATTTTGTGTTCTTCGATTTACCCGGAACGATGAATAATCGCGATCTAGTTTTGGCTCTTGCCAGCATGGATTATATTATTGCACCTATCGCTGCTGACCGTGTGGTGATGGAGAGTACCCTTAATTATATGATAGCGGTAAGAGATAATATTCTCAACTCCGGCAAGTCGAATATTAAAGCCATGCATTTACTCTGGAATATGGTGGATGGTCGAGAAAAATCTGAATTGTATGAGGTCTATGAGGGAGTAATTAATGAATTAGGATTTTCTGTGCTCCAGACCTTTATCCCCGACAGTAAGCGTTTCCGAAAGGAGCAATCTGTCAACCACAAAGCTTTGTTCCGTTCAACCTTATTTCCTGCAGATAAATCACTGGTCAAGGGCAGCAATATAGATACTCTTAGTAATGAAATGTTGGAGTTGCTAAAATAATGTGCGATGGCTAAAAAAGTAGATACATCGACGTTTGATGCCGATTTTATCATCGGGCAAATCAAGCCCGACAACCGAGATATTCTGCCCCCATCGGAATCAGAGCCAATATCGGAAGAGATGGTTCTGTCCGAACAAGAAGATATTGCGAACCATCCACCGCCAGAGGTAAGAGAATCAGTCTCTCGTCGTAAACGGGGGCAACAATCGGCAGGCTTTAAAGAAACATTTCTGAAACGCAACGAAATCAAAACTAGGCAGTGTGTTTATATCAGTCATCGTATTCATTCACTTATTGTAAGATTGGTCCGGACATTAGTTGAATCGGGAAATGAAGTAACACTTGGTGGCTATATAGATACTGTGCTGGAGGAGCATCTCAATCAGAATAAAGAAGAAATCAACCAATTATATCGTCAGGAGCGTGGCGATCTGATATAAATCAAAAAATAAAAATATGAAAAAGAGAAAAATTAATCGCAAAACGATTCTTTGTAAGACTGCTAATGTGGCTGTCCCAACAACAGTTGAACAATATGAAGCTTGTTTTTTCCAAAAAACGGAAATAAAAAGCCGTAGTGGGAAGACTGTTTACATCCGAAAAGAGTTCCACGAACGTATTATGAAGATTGTACAAGTTATCGGTGAGAACGATTATACCTTGTTCGATTATCTAAACAATGTATTGGAGCATCATTTTGATACCTACCAAAACGAGATTACTGAACTATATCGTAAAAAGAACACGGATATATTTTAGTCATGAAAGAATACATTATTTCAGCGATCCTACTGTACATATTGTTTGTCGTTTTCTACTTGCTTCGAGAGCGGATACTCAAACGGAAAAAGAATGCATCGAAAAAGCCTGCTTTCAATCTGTTTCGTGCAGCACCAAAGGAGGATATTATCGGCAAAAGCAAATTTGACCTTAGACAATCCCGGACAGAAGCTACCACTCTGATTAATAACGAAAAAGAGAAAGAAAATGCTTCTATATTTGTCGAGGAAGAAGAAAGAAGAACCTCGGTGACAATCCCTTTGGATAAACTCGATGAAGTCTTTTCGAATGATGATTTATCAGACAAAGATTCAAATGAGATCAATTTAGAGATTGAGAACACTCCCCCCGAATTTGAGCCTGACAATGATTCAGAAGAAATAGACGAAGAGGAAACAGAAGAAGATACTGAAGGGAGAGCCGGGGTTTCAATGGCATCGGGGCTTGACTTCAATAATTTGGCGAGTATGATGCGAACGGTGGAGACACCCGACAATGCAACATCCGAAGAAAAAGAAGAAGCCGGACGGGTATTGGTCGAGATACGCAAGACGGATATGTTTGAACAGGTTGTATCGGGTAAGCCCAAAAAGAAAGTGATCGTTTCGTCGCTTATGGACGATTACTTCTCAGCCTTCCAACGTAAACAAAGAGAAGCAGAAGAAATAGTGGAGCCGATCGTCAAAGCTCCGACTGATTTTAATGTACGCAATATGTAAAACAAAAAAAGTAAAAATATGAAAGAGCGAGATTATGGTTAGCGTGAATGTGCGTCAGCCAAACAAAAGGGTCTGCGACCCCCACTAAAAAATCAAAGTTAAACAACATTATTCATTCAGTACAGGGGACTATTCCACCCCCTGTACTATTAATCAAAAAACGTATGACAAAGAAAAAATTTCTTTTGTCAGCAGCCTTCATCATGGTTGCTGTATCATCTGTATTCGCACAAGGTAACGGTATCGGAGGTATTACCGAAGCTACCAATATGGTAACATCGTATTTCGATCCGGGAACAAAACTCATCTATGCCATTGGAGCCGTTGTCGGTCTGATCGGAGGTATAAAAGTCTATAATAAATTCTCATCAGGTGATCCCGACACCTCTAAAACTGCTGCTTCGTGGTTCGGTGCGTGTATCTTCCTGATTGTTGCCGCCACTATTCTACGCTCTTTCTTCCTGTAAGGGTCTCAGACCCCTTTATTATTCATTAAATAAGAATAAGAAAAATGGAGTATAATATTAACAAGGGCATTGGCAAGAGCGTGGAATTTAAGGGTTTGAAAGCACAATATCTTTTCATCTTCGCAGGTGGTCTACTGGCTGTATTCATCGTATTTGTAGTTATGTATATGGCAGGAGTAGATCAGTGGATATGTATCGGTTTCGGTATTATTACTGCTTCTGTACTGGTATGGCTGACTTTTAACCTGAATACAAAATATGGAGAACATGGGCTCATGAAGTTGCTCGCCAAACGGCAACATCCCCGTTTTCTGATCAACCGCAGAAACTCTCGTCGCTTGTTTCAATACCGTAAAAAGAAGGAGGTATGGAATGCGTAATACACTAAAAGCAGCTACCATCGAAAGTAAATTTCCTTTGCTTTCGGTTGAACGCGACTGCATTATCAGCAAAGATGCGGATATAACGATAGCCTACCGTGTGGATCTGCCGGAACTGTTCACTGTAACAAATACCGAATACGAAGCCATACATTCGGCTTGGACGAAAGCCATTAAGGTTTTGCCCGATTACTCAATTATCCATAAGCAAGATTGGTTCGTCAAAGAGAACTACAAGCCTGCTACCGATAAAGAGGATATGAGTTTTCTATCCCGCTCATTCGAACGTCACTTCAACGAACGTCCTTTTCTGAACCATACTTGCTTTTTGTTTTTGACCAAAACGACCAAAGATAGAATGCGGATGCAAAGTAATTTTTCATCGCTCTGTCGAGGAAACATCATCCCCAAAGAGGTCAATAAAGAAACAGCATTGCGATTTATGGAGGCAGTCGGGCAGTTTGAGCGAATTTTGAATGATTCGGGATTTATTACGCTGACGCGTATTGCTTCAGACGAGATAACAGGAACGGAAAAAGAAGCGGGGCTGATTGAAAAATACTTTGCCCTGTCCCTCGAAGATACGACTTGTTTAAAAGACTTGGAGTTGGGAACAGATGGCTTACGTATCGGAGATAAAACAGTATGCTTGCATACCATTTCGGATGTGGAAGACTTGCCCGGAACAGTCGGAACAGATATGCGATACGAAAAGCTATCTACCGATCGTAGTGATTGCCGTCTGTCGTTTGCATCTCCTGTGGGATTATTGTTGTCTTGTGATCATGTATATAATCAATACATCTTCTTGGACGATTCGGCAGATAACCTGCGGCAATTTGAAAAATCTGCCCGCAATATGCAATCCTTATCGAAGTACAGTCGTGGAAACCAAATCAATAAAGAGTGGATCGACAAGTACCTGAATGAAGCCCATAGTTTCGGGCTTACTTCTGTCAGGGCACACTTCAATGTGATGGCATGGTCTGACGATGCGGAAGAACTCAAAAATATCCGTAACGATGTGGGTAGCCAATTAGCTCTTATGGAGTGTAAACCACGACACAATACAGTCGATGTCGCTACACTCTATTGGGCTGCGATGCCGGGTAATGCGGGTGACTTTCCGAGTGAAGAAAGTTTCTACACATTTATAGAACCTGCATTATGCTTCTTCACAGAGGAAACAAACTACAAGAGTTCTCCTTCACCTTTCGGTATCAAGATGGCAGATCGGGTAAGCGGAAAACCCATTCATGTGGATATTTCCGACCTGCCCATGAAGCAAGGGATTATCACGAACCGCAACAAGTTTATCTTGGGGCCTTCAGGTAGTGGTAAATCCTTTTTTACCAATCATATGTGTCGCCAATATTGGGAACAGGGCACGCACATCGTGCTTGTGGATACGGGGAACTCCTATCAGGGACTTTGCAATTTCATCAACCGTCGTACCAATGGAGAAGATGGAGTGTATTTTACATATACGGAAAAAAATCCCATCTCATTTAATCCATTTTATACCGACGATGGGGTCTTTGATATCGAGAAAAGAGAAAGCATCAAAACCCTGATAATGACTTTATGGAAGCGGGATAATGAACCTCCCACACGTTCGGAAGAGGTAGCTCTTTCCAATGCCGTGAGCTTGTATATAGAACGTATCAAAATAGACGAATCTGTTCTGCCGTCGTTCAATACCTTCTACGAGTTTGTCAAATTGGACTATGCTGCTATCCTCGATGCCAAACGGGTACGGGAGAAAGATTTTGACTTAGCCAACTTCCTCAATGTGCTTGAACCCTATTATAAGGGTGGTGAATATGATTTCCTGTTGAACTCTGAAAAACAACTCGATTTACTATCTAAACGATTCATTGTCTTTGAAATAGATGCGATTAAGGGTGCGCCCGTCAAGGCAGCATAAGAAATGTCCTTTGGCAAGGACTAGGTAAGTGTTCTTTGAAAAACCTATCATCACTCGGCTTATCTGAA
>NZ_MKVC01000035.1:0-1092 GCF_001899125.1 Dysgonomonas sp. 37-18
TTGAGATTGGTTGTCGAGATGACAGCCTTTTTTTATTTCCTTTTTTGATCGTCTTCTTTACTATCTTTTATGGTAATATCTCCGCGGAACACATGAAGATGTTCCGATTCAGCCTTTTTCATGTCACTACTCAATCCTTCTACTTTTTTCATAGGGGCTCCCAGCCTGCTATCGAGCATAGACTTATTTTTCAATTTATCGTCATCGTTAAGCATGGTAGTATTTATTAGATTAGCAATTAAAACCATTGCATAAAAAGTCACACCTCATATTTGTTAACATATTATATTCTAAAACAATATAAAATAAATACACTAGAAAAAGTCATATGAAAAGACAATGTACCTTATTAAAAGATCATTATAAGTAATTTTATAAGAAAAGATATCTCTCATATCTTTTCTTTATTAATCTAATTTATAAATTAAAATTCTATTTGTTATGAAAAACATTTGCCTTTGTTTAGTTTTGGGTGTGTTATTATTCTCTTCATGTTCAAATGAAGAAGATGTAATATTAAAAGAAAAAAACAATAGCGAGCAAGCTGCTGTTAAACCTGATGATTATCCTGTAACCACTAGTCCTGGCGACTGTCCTATGTGTGGCATTACTCCTGAAACTCTCGTTGCTAACATATATTTAAAGGTCGGAGAATATCGCACTATTGGTGGTGTAAATGGTGATAAAGTGGAGTGGGTAAAATATCCTTACTCCGGCGCTGTATTTATAGCCTCTGGAGCAAACGCTACAGTTATGTTTCCTAGACCCGGAAATCATGAAATACATGCATTTGGATATGTATGGGTTCGCGGCTACGACCAGCAAGGCAATAAGTGCTATTGTGTAAAATACATATATAAATTTTATATTACGGTTACAGGATCTTCAGAGCCGAGTAAAGACGCCTAATTAATATTCGTGATGATAAAATTAGACTTATTCACATAGGTCTAATTTTATTGTGAAAATCTTCTATAAGTATAACTTTACTTTCAATTGAAAAACACCTTATATTTGTATTGTGTTTTTCATGGTATTCGGTTTATGGTTAAAAAGTTGAGATTGGTTGTCGAGATGACAGCCTTTTTTTAT